>JACDBF010000137.1 GCA_013695055.1 Actinomycetota bacterium | reverse complement strand
GTCGTTCGTCTCGCTGATCGGAGCCGCCACCGCACAGATCGCCTACACCGCGTCAAAGGGGGCCGTGCTTTCAATGAGCCGCGAGATGGCGGTCGAGTTTGCTCGTCGCGGAGTGCGCGTCAACGCTTTGTGCCCCGGCCCGGTTGAAACGCCGCTGTTGATGCGGCTCTTCGAAGGCGATGACGAGGCGCGACTGCGAAGAGAGGTTCATCTGCCGATGGGTCGTTTTGCCAAGGCCAAAGAGATCGCGCAAGGCGCGCTGTTCTTGGCGAGTGATGAGTCGTCGTACGTTACGGGCTCGACCTTCTTGGTCGACGGGGGAGTAACCGCGGCTTACGTGACGCCCGAGTAGACCGCCGGCTCAGAAGGCTCCGAGCGCATCCCACGCGAGAGCAAATCCAGCCATCGCCAGCATGAGAGCTGCAGCCAGAGATCCCCATATTGCGCGTCGCGATCGTCCTCGGCGCTCCGTGCTCGTGCCTTCAAAGGAGATCATCGCGAACAGGAAGCGGGCGTCTTCAAGGGAGGTCCGGCGGACCATCACCATGGCGCCGCCCGTCGCCAGGGTCCCCCGGATGACTTTCGTCTCGATCTGGTTTTCTATCAGCCGGTCAATCAACCGGCGCATCTCACTTTTCTTATCCAGGGTCGCCAGCAGCATCCACGGCTCTCCGCCCGACTTGTCGATCATCAGTTGGTGAGGCGGCCGCCGGCCGGTCTTGGTCGACATGTAGTTCCTCCAACCCATCTCAATTGTCCTGCAGGCACCCGCGGCGCGACCTGCGAGACTCCACGCCTTCCTGTTTTCGGAAGCGCGGGTGGCTCACTGAAGCTGCAGGGCGGGGTTTGTCGGCGCGAGTAACGTCTCGGGATGGAATCGGCGAGGTGACTCCTGCGAGATGATGCGGCGCGCGTCCGTCAAAACGGCGGCCTCGCGCCGCTCGCCTGCGTGGTCAACCAATCGGATGCGCACCTGGGTCGCCTGCGTCCCTTGCTCGGCGAGCTCGGTCTCGAGGTCGTCGAGCTTCAGGCCCCCGACGGCGACCTCGGGTCGTTGGATGTGGAGCGCTTCTCCGGGGTCATCTCGCTGGGTGGAGGGATGGGCCTCCACGATCGGGACAGCCATCCGTTTCTGGATGACGAGATCAGCCTCCTCGGCTCGGCCCACGCCGCTGGGGTGCCGGTTTTGGGCATCTGTCTCGGCGGCCAGCTCCTCGCAAGCGCGCTCGGCGCCTCGGTCACGCCGGGCGGATGCAGCGAGATCGGCTGGCTCGACGTCGAGTTGTTCGTGGACGATGAAGTGCTGGGAGTTGCCGGGGCGCGCAAGCAGCTGCAATGGCACTACGATTGTTTCGACCTGCCGTCTGGGGCGGAGCGTCTCGCAGGGAGCGCCCAGTGCCCGATCCAGGCCTTCCGGCTGGGCCGGTCATACGGCTTGCAGTTCCATCCCGAGACATCGGTGGAGCTCCTGGGCCGGTGGGCCTTTTCCGAAGAGGGAAGCGCCGAGCTTCTCGGTCAAGGCGTGGACCCGGACGCCCTCGTGAAGCAGGGGCGCGCCCTCGACGCCGACTGCGAGGTCCAAGCCCGAAGGATCGCCACCGGCTTCGCCGGTCTGGTCCGTCGCGCCGCCACGTAACACGAAACCGGCGGGTGAGCTAGAGGGGGCGCCTCAGCTGTCCGCGGATCGCACCGTCCGGGTAAGGACGATTGTGGATGTTCACGTAGAAGCGAAGTGGGTTATTGCGGATTCTCCGCAACAGCTTGCGCGCAACGCCCTTCACGCAGCCACGAATCGAGTCTTGCCGCACCGTGCGGTCGAAGAGCGTGATTTTCACATCCCCGGCAACATCCCGGGTTCCCCGATGGATGTGGGCCATCCTGGGATTGCGGATGTTGTTCCACCGGAGCCGGTAGCAAACCTTGCCCTCCGAAGGGCTCACCTTGATGACCGCCTTGCCGGTGCCGTTCGGGTCGCCCGGTCCGGGAACTTCCTTGGCCCCCGTAAGGGTTGCGGTTCTCCGGGCGGTGGCGCTCGCGCTTCCCACCAGCACGGACGACACGAACAGGCCCGCGAGCAGGGTTACGGATATGGCGATAAGAATGCCTTTGCGCATGGATCCTCTCTTTCCTAGGGTTCGCTTTCGCGGCCATAGCTACCCGCCCAGCCCGAGCCGTAACGGCATGAGCGCTCTTGAACAACCAACGGCCCGGCGAGAGCCGGGGTGAGATTATTCCTCGCGGCCCAAGACGAACCACAGGACCACGACGGTCCCGACCAGCATCACCGCAAAGATGATGAACGCGATGCCGCCCTCCTCGCCTGCGTCGACGCCGCCGGTGCAGCTTGCCAGCAACGACGCACATGCGACGGCAACGGCGACCTTGAACAAGCGAAGCCGGCGGTTCATCGTGTGCCCGCCTGGGCTTCGTTGCGACGCCGGGCCCGCTTCTCGGAGCGGCTTAGGCCAAAGAGATGGCCGAGGAACAGCACGAAGGTTCCGGCGGCGATCAGGCGCGGTGGCCCCAGAGGGCTGCCGGGATCGTAGACCAGGACGGCGACGACCTCGCCTGCAGCGCGTTGTTCGAGCGCCTCGAGAGTGACCGCACCGTATTGCGCCTCGCCGTCCATGAAAAAGCGCACGGACTCAGAGTTCGCTTGAGCATCCTCAGCGTTCTCAAAAGTCGTCACCTTCTGGGCGTTGATGGCCTGCTCGAGAAATCCGATCGCTTCGGATGACAGCTCTGCCGCCTGTGCGAGCTGCGTGGCGTCGTCGGGATTGGGAACCTCCCAGGCCCCATCCGGATACTCCGACGCCGGTCCGAAGTCGAGCTGGGAAGCGTCCTCGCCGATGGCGACGCTGTCCCATTCGGGAGCCTTGCCGATTGGGCCGAGCGGATTGACCGACCACACCACGCCCATGATCAAGAGGAAAGCAAGCGTCACGCTCGCCGAGATGAAGTAGGCGAGGCGCGGGCCCATGACCATGGTGAGCAGCAGCCACACGCTGCCGCAGAAGATGATGACCGCGGACACGACCACGCCGATGCCCTCGACGACGGTCAAATCCACCGGAAACCCACCCTCTGGCCCCTCACAAGCTTCGCTCGTAAGTCACGACCGCCTCGATCTGCTCGTCGGTGAGGGGGTAGGCCGGGGCGGCGATGCCCTGGGCCGGCGCCTCGGCCCAGGCCGGCATGAACGCGAATCGGCGCCCGTTGCGGATGGTGGTCACGTGCTGCAGCCGAGGGAGGTGCTTGGCGTCGCCCTTCCAGAGCGCGAGGCCCTGATACCAGAGCGGCCTTTCCCCCTTGGGGGCTTGTTCTTCCTTACCCTGGCCCTGCGGCCCGTGGCACACGGCGCAACGGGCCGTAAAGATCTCCTCCCCGCAGCTCATGTAGTCCTTCTTGGCAGGCTTCTCACACCCCGCCGACAACTCAGGCGGACCCTCTTGATTACCGGGAAGCGACGCCATCCAGGCGATGACGTCGTCGATCATCTGGCTGGTCATGGGGCCGCCGTATTCGACGCCCCATGTCGGCATGGGGGTGCCGGGGCGACCACGCTCGATGGTAAATCGGATGACCTCCTCGTCCCAGCGCTGAAAGACGTTCTGTAGCGGGGGCGCTTGCCAGGTAACGTCTTTGCCGCTGACGGGGTCGCTGA
>JACDBF010000095.1 GCA_013695055.1 Actinomycetota bacterium | reverse complement strand
AGCTCCAAGAGCTGAGGGCGTTGGTGCCGGTGTCGCTGAGGACCTCCGAAGACTCCGCCTTCGGCAATCGCATCTCGTCGGTGTGGGCGCCGCTTCCGGTCGACGAGCCCGACCCGGGAAAGAGGCTTCGTATCGTCGCCCAGGCCATGGCCGAGCTCAAAGCCGATCGGCGGGCAGCCGGCGGCGAGTTGCTGCTCGCCGCCGGTGAGTGGGCGCCCCCTGCGCTGGTCGCGCAGGCTGCCCGCCTCACGGCTTTCCAGCGCGCCTTCAATCTGGTGATCACGAACGTCAAGGGGCCTAGCGCGCCTCTCTATGCGCTGGGCCGCCGGATGCTGGAGGTCTATCCCTTGGTGCCGCTCAATCACAACACGAGCGTGGGGGCCGGGGTGTTCACCTACGACGGGACGGCGGGCTTTGGGCTGGTGGGCGACCTCGACGGGGCGCGCGACCTAGTCCTGTTCGCCGAAGGAATCGAGAAGTCGCTCGCACAATTGCTGGACGCTCCCTCCGGCTAGCGCGCGCCTGGAGCTACTTTCGGGAAGTCAGCTGCGGCTTTACGTCGAGGTCCTTGAGGCCGTTCCACGCGATGTTCACAAGGTGCGCAGCGACCTCGTCGAGCGAGGGATCTCTCGCGTCGAGCCACCACTCCCCCACCTGCGCGACCATGCCGACGAGCGCGCGCGAATAGATGGGGGCCAGCTTCGGATCGTACTTTCGCTTCTTGAACTCGCCCTCGAGGATGTATTCGACTTGGGCTGCGAGATCCCCGATGAGGCTTGCCAGCGTCCCTGAAGCGCCGGCTACCGGCGAGTCTCTTACCAGAACGCGAAAGCCATCTTGCTCGTCTTGCACGTAACCGAGGAAAGCGCACGCAGCTTGCTCGAGCATTGCGCGCGGATGATCGGCATCCAGCGCGCCCGAGATGCGGCCCAGCAGCAATTGAACCTCCCGGTCCACGATCACCGCATAGAGGCCTTCTTTGCCGCCGAAGTGCTCGTAGACGACGGGTTTGGTGATCTTGGCGCGCTGCGCGATCTCCTCGATAGAGGCACCGTCGAATCCGCGCGCCGCGAAGATGGACCGGCCGACGTCCAAGAGCTGCTCGCGCCGCTCCTGGCCCGTCATGCGGACGCGCGCCCCCTTCTTGCTCATAGGCGGCGCTTGGAGAATCGAGTTAGATGCGTTTGGCGGCTAACTGCTTATCCGAGGGCAGCTTGACGTTCTCCACGAGCCTCAGCTTCTCGAGCCAAGAGATCACCCGGGCCGAGATATCCACCTGGCCTTTGCCGATGCCGTGTCGCGCCGAAGTCGGGAAAGCGTGGTGATTGTTGTGCCACGACTCTCCGAACGAGAGGACCGACAGCAGCCAGTTGTTGGTCGAAAGGTCTTTCGACTTGAATGGCCGGTTGCCGTAGTAGTGGCAGATCGAGTTGACGCTCCAGGTCACGTGATGCAGAAAGAAGATGCGTCCGAGCGAGCCCCACAAAAAGGCCGTGACCATTCCTTGCCAGGAACGGGTGATGACGAGGCCACACACGGCCGGCAAGATGAACGTGGCAATGCTGAGCTTGGCGAACGAGCGATCGATCTTCGAGATCAAAGGATCCTTAACGAGATCGGGGGCCCAGCGTTGGTGCGAGGTCTGCTCTTGATCAAAGAGCCAGCCCATGTGCGCGTGCCATAGCCCTTTGAAGATGCCCTTGATGCTGTCGTCGTCCTCGAGGTGAGGCGAGTGAGGATCCCCGGCCTGGTCGGAGAAGGCGTGGTGCCGGCGGTGGGCCGCCACCCAGCTGATGACCGAGCCCTGAAGCGACATGGAACCGGCGATCGCGAACAGTGCCCTTAGCGGCCTCTTGGCTTTGAAGCTGCCGTGCGTCTCGAGCCGGTGAAAGCCAATGGTGACGCCGAGGCCGGTGAAGAAGTAGAAGATCAAAAAGATCGCCGCATCGACGGCGCTCAAGCCCCTGCCCCAGAGCGTCACCACGGCGATCACGAATCCCGCAAAGGGGAAGAGGGTGGCGAGCAGCATGACGGTGCGCTGGATGCGCAGAGTCCGAGCATCCAAGAGCTCGATGCCGGGGATGACGCGGGCCTCGCTCGGGGGCGGGCCGGGTCGACGGTCGATGGTGGGTGCGGCCTGGCTCAACGGGGGCCTCCTGTCTGGGAGTCGGGGATCTCCTCGGAGATCCTGGGCAGCGACGCGCCTCGCGTGGCCGTCGCCATACGGTTACTGAAGCGTAACCTACCGCATAGTAACAACAAAGGCGGCCGAGTGGGTGTTGGGTGGCGCATACCGCCATTCACGGCCCACTCGGCGGGGTGGCGGGGCAGAGTCAGGCCGAGAGGTCGGTCATGTA
>JACDBF010000077.1 GCA_013695055.1 Actinomycetota bacterium | reverse complement strand
GAATGGCGGGATGCGCCCGCTGACACCCACTCGGCGGGGGGCCGGGCCCGATGACGGTGGCCGGAGCGGTGGTCCCGCACGCGCCCGTGTTGCTCGCCGAGGTCAATCCACGAGCGGTCGAGGTGGCGCGCCCCTACCTGGCGGCGATCGGCTCGCTGGATTGGGGCTCGGCCGAGGTCTGTGTGGTCGTTTCTCCCCACGGCTCTCGTACCGGGGTCTACCAGCGTGTGGCCGGGTCGCTCGACGAATTCGGCGTGAGAGACATGGACGGCGAATGGCCGACGGCGACGGAAGAGCTCGCAGGTCTCGCTCGCTCCTGGGGCTCAGACGTGCTCGAAGGCCCCATCGACCACGGCGTCTTCGTACCTCTGGCGCTGGGGTGCGCTCACGGGTTGCCCGTCATCGCCGTCACTCTGGCCGAAAGGCCCGGCCCGGCGAATAAAGGCCCCCCCGGCTGCGCCGAGAAGCTCGCTCATGCCGTCTCGAGCTTGGGAGAGCGCGCCGTCTTCATCGCCAGCGGGCATATGTCGGCCGCGCTGTCACCCAAAGCCCCCGTAACCGGGCTCACTCACGCGCGCGACACCGAAAAAGAGGCGCTCGAGTCGTTGCGCGACGACGCCGGCTCTCTGTGCACCAGCGCCGACAAGCTGCTGACGCTCGGCGGCACATGCAGCGCCGGTTCGCTGGCCGCGTTCGGCCATCGCTTTCGAGGCCGAACCACCGATGTTCTCGCTTACGGGTGTCCTTTCGGTGTCGGCTATCTCGTTGCAAGCGTAGGAGCGTCGTGAACGCGGTCGGCGCCATAGTTGGGCCCACGGCGGTCGGTAAGTCGGCTCTCGCCGTCGAGGTTGCGGAAAGAATTGGAGCCGAGATCGTTTCGGTGGACTCGATGCAGATATATCGGAGCCTGGAAGCCGGCACCGCGAAGCCATCGGACGACTTACGAGCGCGAGTGCCTCATCACTTGATCGACGCCGTCGATCCGGGTGATGAGCTAAGCGTTGCCGCCTTCCAAAAGCTGGCCCGGGCGACGATCGACGATATTCACGAGCGCGGCAAGCTGCCGCTTCTGGTCGGCGGTTCCGGACTCTATTTCCGCTCCGTGGTGGATGTCATGACGTTTCCTCCGCGCTCGCGTGCAGTTCGGACGCGGCTCGAAGATGTCGTGATCAATGGGGGACTTCAATCGCTTTATGAACGCCTGCAGCAGATCGATCTGGTTGCCGCCGCACGCATCGAGCCCTCGAATGCGCGTCGTGTCGTGCGCGCTCTCGAGGCGATTGAGCTGACCGGCCGGCGCTTTTCGGACAACCGTTCCTGGGACGAGTTCGAGAGCATCTACGACTTGGCGGTGGTGGGACTCACCCGCTCCCGGCCCGATCTCTTCGCGCGCATCGAGAAGCGCGTGGATCAAATGCTCGCCGCCGGGCTCGTCGGCGAGGCGCGAGCGTTGGCGAAGCAAGGTCTGAGCACAACTGCGCGTCAGGCGGTCGGCTACAAACAGATACTGGAAGCCTCGCCGGAGGACACGGCCGCTGAGACGCGCGCCCGCATCATCCGGGCCACCAAGCGCCTTGCGCGCAGGCAGGAATCGTGGTTCAAGTCCGATCCCCGTATCGGATGGGTGAATGCAGAGCAGACCGATTCAGTCGACGTGGTGACGGAACGCCTCCAGTCGTCGGCGGCTGTACCTTTAGAGTCATGAGATTCGCGAAATATCACGGCCTCGGAAACGACTTCATCATGATCGCGGACCTGGACGATCGGCTGCAGCTCGATCGCACGCTGGTGCGCAGGCTATGCGACCGCCGGTTTGGGATCGGGGGCGATGGGCTGATCCGCGTTGCGTCGGGCAGAAACGGCGCGACCTTCTTCATGGACTACGTCAACTCCGATGGTTCGGTGGGGGAGATGTGCGGCAACGGCATCCGCTGCCTGGCTCTCTTCGTGCGCGCCGAGGGCATGTTCGACGGTGATCGTTTGACGGTCGATACGCGGGCCGGACTGAAGGTCTTGGATATCAAAGGCGACTCGGTAACCGTCGACATGGGGCCCCCGATCTTCATTCCCGATAAAGTGCCGGTGAAGTGGCAAGGCCCGAACGCTCTCGACGCCAAGATCGAGCTCCAGTCCGGAATAGTCTCGGTCGCGTGCTTGTCGATGGGCAATCCCCATGCGGTGATGTTCGTGGACGACCCAGACGCGGCTCCCGTGACAACCATGGGCCCTCTGATAGAGCGGCATGCCGCTTTCCCCCGTGGCACAAACGTCGAGTTCGCCGTAGTCGAGTCGCCCGGACGGGTGCGCATGCGGGTATGGGAGCGTGGCCCGGGTGAGACGCTTGCATGCGGAACCGGCGCGTGCGCGGTTGCGGTTGCCGCGCGCGCCTTGCGGGGAACCGACGAACAAGTGACCATCGCCTTGCCCGGCGGGGAGCTCAGCATCGAATGGC
>JACDBF010000273.1 GCA_013695055.1 Actinomycetota bacterium | reverse complement strand
GGGTTCTTCGATCTTGACCGAGAACGTCTTCGAGGCGCGTTTCCTCTTTGTCGACGAGCTGAACCGCATGGGGTCCTCGATAAGGGTGCAGGGTCATCATGCCGTCATCCGAGGAGTGCCGCAACTCTCGGGAGCGCCCGTTCAAGTTCCCGACATACGCGCCGGAGCTGCGCTCGTGGTCGGGGGTCTATGCGCTGAGGGCTCGACCGAAGTCTTTGATTCGGGCCACATCGAACGTGGCTACGAAGGCTTCGCAGAAACGCTGAAGAGCCTGGGGGCGAGCATCCGGGTGCGCTCGCACCCCGCTTCAGACCCGGCGGCTCACCGAGCCCACGGGTAGCCGACCGGCGGATATGCCGGAAAATGGAAACGTGAGGTGCGCGCGTTTCATTCTGATCATGGTCTCGATGGCCGTTCTCGTCTCGCCAGCGACCGCTGCGATGCGGCCCCCCAAGTCCGCCTCCGGCCCGCTGCGTCTCGTCCCACGGGGGGACGCTCCCTTGTCGGTCGCCGGACTCCACGATTACTACGGGACGCTCGAGCTCGCAGCCGCGAGCGACGGATTGGTCGTTTCCGACCGTCTGGGCCTCGAGGCTTACTTGCTCGGGCTCAATGAGGTGCCGTTCGACTGGCCCCCCGAAGCCCTGCGGGCCCAGGCGATAGCCGCGCGAACCTATGCGCTCTGGACGCTTGGAAGAGAACCGGCGGGCGCAGCTGCGACCTATGGCTTCGACATCTGTGCATCGGTGGACTGCCAGGTGTTCACCGGGGCCGATGTCGCGCGGATCGCTGAAGGAGATCGTTGGATCGAAGCGGTGCGCGCGACGAGCGGCCAAGTCGTCTTGCACAAAGGCGAGCCGATCCTGGCTCGCTACCACTCGACCTCGGGGGGCCGGACGCTGGACAACGCCGACGCCTTCGCCGGGGAAGCCGGCTATCCCTATTTGAAGAGCGTGGCGAGCACGACGGAGCAGGGGTCTCCGCTCTATCGCTGGCGGGTCACGTTCTCGTTGCGCGACCTTGAAGAGATTCTCAGGGCCGCCGGATGGCAGACCCAGGGGCGATTGAAAGAGGTGCATACGGTGCCCGGTGGCGACGACTTCGTCGACCCGAAGGTCGTCCTCCACAGCGGGCGAGCCCGGATCGTGCGCCGCGCTCAGGAGCTTCGGGAGGTGGTTGGGCGCCTGGCCCCAGCGATGTTCCCCCTCCGCTATCCCTCTCTCGCCGCCACCTCGTCCGGGCGCCTGCCGGAAACGCTGCCGTCCAACCGGCTGTCGATCCGCACCATGAACGACACCGTCGTGGTCGACGGCCGCGGGTGGGGGCACGGCGTGGGGATGTCCCAATGGGGGGCACACGGCATGGCCACGGCCGGCGCCACCGCCGAGGGGATTCTCACCCACTACTACACGGGAACACGGGTAGCCACGCGCGGCGGTGAAGGCGCCATCGAGGTGGGAGTTTTGACGGGAAGCTCGTCGGTGCGAGTGAGGGGCGCGTTCGACATCGTCGATGCCGCCGACGAGGTCGTGGTTGGACACGCGCTCGGCACTTGGAAGTTTTCCCCGGAGGAGTCGGGCTCGATCGCAATCAACCCCCCACGCGGCCTCCAACTGCCCTTGTCCGTGCAAGTGGTGGATGCGCCAAAGCGAGTGCGCAGTGGAAGCAGAGCTGCGATCACGATCTCTCTGTCGCGACCCGCGCGCGTCCTCGCATTCAGCCTGGGCCGCTCGGGGCCCGCCGAGGTGGTGCGCAATGCCGGCACCGGCCGCATCGGGTGGCGGGCTCCCGAGGACCCGGGGCGCTACGTGGTTGCGATCGAGGCGCGCGCGGGGCCGGTGGGGTCGAAGCGGGACGCGGTCACGATTCTGGTGGTGGGAGGCTCACAGGTCGAGGCCCCTTTCATCCCCCCCGAGGACGCGGGAAGGTCGGGGCTGCTCATCGCCTTGCTGGCCATTGCCCTGGCCGCCCTGGGTGCAAGGGCTTTTGCCGGTACCATGAAGCGGTGAATCAGGCGCCCACGATTGAAGACCAGGTGCGGGAAGCGCTCGAGCTCATCCGGCCGGCCATTCAGATGGACGGCGGCGACATCGAGCTGAAGAGCGTTCATGGCGGCCGCGTGATCGTCCACTTGCTCGGGACCTGTGAGACGTGTCCGATCTCGCCGGTGACGCTCAAGCAAGGCGTCGAACGCATCTTGCGCTCCAAGGTCCCCGGGATCACGGAAGTCGTCTCGATCGAGACCTGAGACTTGACCCCTTTCTCTCTGGCCGAGAGCGTGCTCGCGGGCGAGAGGCGCAGCATCGCGCGCCTCATCTCCCTAGTCGAAGACGGGGGCCCGCTAGTCGCGGACGCGATGCGCGCTCTTTACCCGCATACCGGTCACGCTTATTCCATCGGCGTCACGGGCGCTCCCGGCGCGGGCAAGTCGTCGCTCACCGAACGTCTGGTGAGCCTCGCCCGGGGGCACGAGCTTACGGTGGGCGTCCTGGCGGTTGATCCCTCGAGCCCCTTTTCGGGCGGAGCGCTGCTCGGCGACAGGGTCCGCATGCAATCCCACGCCACCGACCCCGAAGTCTTCATTCGTTCCATGGCGACGCGCGGTCACCTCGGCGGCATATCCCTGGCGACCCCCGAAGCTATGAGGGTGCTCGATGCCGCCGGCAAACAGATAGTGGTGATCGAAACGGTAGGCGTGGGCCAAGCGGAGGTTGAGATCACCGACGCATGCGACACAACGCTCGTCGTGGTCAACCCGGGTTGGGGAGACGCGGTGCAAGCCGCCAAGGCAGGTCTCATGGAGATCGCCGACGTGTTCGTCATCAACAAGGCAGATCGGCAGGGCGCGCGCGAAACGGAGAGGGAGCTGCGCCAGATGCTCGATCTCTCTCCTGCCGAACGAAAGCCCGAGATCATCCAAACCATCGCGACAAAGAACGAGGGCCTGGAACCGCTGTGGGCTGCGATCGAACGTCATCGCGACTACCAGCAGGAGCGAGGTCTCCTCGATGGGCGCCGGCGCCGGCGCGTCGCCCTCGAGATCCGCGAGATAGCCATCGAGCGATACCGCCGAAGGATCAATACCGAGGCAGGCGAGCTGATCGAGGAGCTGAGCGCGCAGGTTCACGATCGCTCCATCGATCCCTATGCCGCCGCCGACCGCGTTATCGCCCACCTCTAGAGAGCGCGTGGCCACTCTCTAGTCACGAAGTGACGAAAACCGCTTCCGTGGCGCCCTGGAGTCGCTGGGAGCAGGGTCAGTCGGGCGTCGCGGGGGCGGAGCTGGCCGACTCGGGGGGCGGGGCTAAACTCGTGAGCATGGGCGATGAGAGCAAAAGGCGCTGGTTAGAGCGTTACGAGGCGGCCGCGCTGCGGTCGGACACCGACTTCGACACGCTGTCGAGCGTTCCCGTCGAGCCGCTCTACGGCCCCGACGATGTCGACGAGTCGATCGGCATGCCCGGCGAGTATCCGTTCACGCGCGGCATCTATCCCAGCGGTTATAGGGGCAGGCTGTGGACCATGCGGCAGTTCTCAGGCTTCGGCTCGCCCGAGCAGACCAACGACCGCTTCAAGTTCTTGCTCGAACAAGGTCAGAATGGGCTCTCGGTCGCTTTCGACATGCCGACCCTGATGGGAAGAGACTCCGATGATCCGATGTCCGAAGGAGAGGTCGGGCGCTGCGGCGTGGCGATCGATTCGCTCGCCGACATGGAGGTGCTCTTCTCGGGCATCGACATCGAGGCGGTCACTACTTCCATGACCATATCGGGCCCCGCGCCAATGCTGTTTGCCTTTTACGTCGCGGCGGCTGAGAAACAGGGTGCCGATATCTCCGAGCTCGGTGGGACCTGTCAGACCGACATCCTGAAGGAGTACATCGCCCAGAAGGAATGGCTCTTTCCGCCGGAGCCACATCTGCGACTCACCGCCGACATGATGGAGTACTGCGCTCGCGAGATCCCTAAATACCATCCGCTGTCCATTTCCGGGTATCACATTCGAGAGGCCGGATCGACAGCGGCTCAGGAGCTTGCCTTTACGGTTGCTTCCGGATTTGCTCACGTCGAGCTCGGCATGAGACGAGGGCTGGACGTCGACGACTTCGCTCCGGGAATCTCGTTCTTCTTCAACTCCCACATCGACTTCTTCGAAGAGATCGCCAAGTTCCGAGCAGCGCGCCGCATCTGGGCGCGCTGGATGAAAGAACGCTATGGAGCTCGCAAAGAGCGTTCGTGGATGCTCAAGTTCCACACTCAAACCGCCGGCGTGTCTCTCACCGCTCCGCAGCCGTATAACAACGTGGTTAGGACGACCACCGAGGCGCTGGCCGCGGTGTTGGGTGGCACGCAGTCGCTGCACACCAACTCGCTGGATGAGGTGGTTGCTCTTCCGACTGAAGAATCGGTCGAAATCGCTCTGCGTACGCAGCAGATCATCGCTCACGAGACCGAGGTCACCAACGTGATCGATCCGCTCGGCGGCTCCTGGTTCGTCGAAGCTCTTACCGACCGCATCGAAGATGAAGCGGAGAATTACTTCTCTCGAGTCGAGCAGATGGGCGACGGTTCCATCTTGGACGGGATGCTCGCGGGAATCGAGGACGGCTATTTCCAGAAAGAGATCGCCGACGCCGCCTTCAAGTATCAGCAGCTCCTCGAGCGTGATCGCAAGGTGATCGTCGGCATCAATCGTTTTACCAAGTCGTCCCAGGCCATGCCCGAGATCCTTCTGATCGGTCCCGAGATCGAGGAGCGCCAGAAGAAGACGGTCGCCGAGGTACGGGCAAACCGCGACGCCAAGCGGGCGGAGGCGGCGATAGAGGCCCTGAGAGACATGGCGACCGACGACTCCCGCGATTCCGTGGCTGTGATGGTCGAGGCGGCGAAGGCCTACGTGACCCTTGGAGAGATGGTCGAGACGTTGAAGGAGACTTGGGGGGTCTACACCGAGCCCCCGATGTTCTAGACGAGCATCCCGCCGAGTGGGTGGTGAATGGCGCAATGCGCCACCTGACACCCACTCGGCCCAAGCCCGAGCCGACTCCGTCTGGGACACCTACTACTATTGTAGTACTATCCTCATAGTGGGTGCTGGATGGAGCGCCTGGGACCCCGAGGAGGGACTCGCGGTGATGACCGACAAGATCAGGCCCGGCAGGGCGGCGCTCGTATGCGTGTCGCCCTCATGGCCGCAGCGTGCGGTCCGAGCGGGGACTCGGTTCCCAACGAGAACGTAAACGCCGACGCTCGCGGCGAGACCCAGAGTCAGGTGCTGGGGGGAGAGCCACGGTCGGGCGGCGTGATGCGTTTCGCCTCGGTCGAGGGCCCCGACTATATGGATCCGGGAGCCGCATATTCTGCGACCTACTTCTCCTACATAGCGCGCGGCGTCACCCGCACGCTGACCACCTACAAAGCGTCTACGGACCTCGGAGAGCAGGCCGAGCTGGTGGGGGACCTCGCCACGGGTTTGGGGAAGCACAACGCGGCCGGGACGAAATGGACCTACACGCTCAAAGAAGGAATCAAGTTCGGCCTCGCCCTCGGCGGCGAGAAGGTGCCGGGCGTGACCGGCGAACCGATAACGTCTGCGGACCTCAAATACGCGCTTCGAACGCCAGTTCATGTCCTCGGTAGGCGCTCAGTACCCCTTCTATTACGAGCCGGTAGAAGGAGTGGCCGAATTCCAGGAAGGCAAAGCCGACGGCATCTCGGGCATCGAGACTCCGGACGACAAGACGATCACGTTCAATCTCACGGAGCCCATCGGAGACTGGGACTACCGGATGGCGATGCCGGCCGCGCCCCGGTGCCCGAGAGCTTCGCATCTCAGTTCGACGCCAAGGGCGACTTCGCCTACGACTCACACATCGTGGCCTCGGGCCCTTATTACGTCGAGACCTATGTGCCCTCCGAGCGGATCGTGATGAAGCGCGATCCCAATTGAGATGCCGCCGGCGATGAGGTGCGCGAGGGCTACGCCGACGAGGTCCAGTGGCGGATGGGTTTCGAGAACGATGTCTGCGTAGCCAAGGTGCTCAGTAACGACTACGACACGACGGTCGACTGTGATCCGGAAGGGCCCCAGCTCAGAGAGATCGTCAGCACCCCTGAATACAGCGACAGGTTCTTCAATCTCCCTATACCGTGCACCTCGTATCTGTTCATGAACACGACGGTCGAGCCGTTCGATGATCCCAAGGTTCGTGAGGCGATCAACTTCCTCGTCGATCGCGAGAACCAGCTCAAGGTGCTGGGCGGCGAGTACACGGGCGAGATCGCCTCGAGTGTTCTGCCCCCGGGCATGATCGGCCACCTGCCGACCTCCGAGTACGACCCCTTCAACACACCCAGCTACGCGGGCGACGTCGATAAGGCGAAGGCGCTGCTGGAAGAGGCCGGGCTGGGAGACGGTTTTGACGACCAGCTTCTGCTGGTGGGAGATGCTGCAGGCGCGGGCCCCAAGCAGCTCGAATCGCTTCGAGCTGACCTAGCGTCGGCCGGGTTCGACAACCTAAAGATCAAGCAGCTCAACTACCCCGACTACTACACGCAGTTCTACGGCGTGCCGCGCTCGAACACTGCGATGGGCTTCGCGGCTTGGTGCGAGGACTGGCCGTCGCCGGTCACGTTCCTCGAGCCCTCATGTATGGGCCGAACATCCTGGCGCAGGGCACAACAACTACTCCGAGATCGACGACCCCGAGATCAACTCAGCGATCAAGAAGGCCGCGGCAATGCCCATCGGCGAGGCGGATCGGGCGTGGGTAGACGCCAACCGCCTCTCGACCGAGTCGGCCGCGTGGGTGCCGCTTCGCTGGTACCTCGATCGACGGATGGCCAGTGACAGACTGACGGGCGCCTACTGGCACCATTACTACGGCGCCATCGATTGGGTCAACGCAGGAGTAACCGGAAGCTAGGGATCCAGGCATACCCCCTTGTGTTGCGCTCATCTACAGGCCCCGGCCCCCGCGAATGATCCGGTAGCCGATGATGGCTGCGGCCAGGGCGAAGGCGATGGCGACGATGGCGCCTATCGTTTGGAGAGGATCTGCGGGGGGAGTCTGAATGATCGAGGGGCTCGGCGTCGGCGACTGCGCCCAGAAGAGAGCGGTCACCGAGTGACGGCGGGCGCGGACCACGCCGTCGAACCCTCGCCGGGAGGATCGACCAGGTCCGCCTCGGCCAATCGAGTCAAAAGCGAACGCAGGAGGCCCGCGGTGACGCCCCACACCACCCGATCCTCCCAGATCCACCCTTCGGTGGGGTAGGCGCGGCCCAGGTGAGCAAAGCCCGGCTCTCTCCTCACCTTCTCGCTCAACCCGGATAAAGGAACGATCAGAACCTCGGCCACTTCGGCTGGATTGCGCTTCAAGGCCGGGAGCCCTTCCAACCATCCGACAACGGGCGTGACGACGAAACCCGAAACGACTGTCGGCGTGGTGTCGAGCTCGCCGAGAACGCGCACCGCACGAGGATCGAGGCCTATCTCTTCGTGCGCCTCGCGCAGTGCCGCCGCGCGGGGTGACTCGTCGGTCTCCAGCGCGCCGCCGGGGAAGGAGATCTGGTTTCGATGACTGCCCACGGTGCCCGTTCGCAACGTGAATATGAGCGAAGGATCGCGACCGGCGACTATGGGCACGAGCACCGCCGCCCGGCGCGCGCCGGGCACTTTGATTCTCTTGCCGGGACTCGCCACCAAGGTCGCGGCGAGCCGGTCCTCGAAGTCTTTATCCATCCGATCATCGTAGCCTTACCCTTCGGCGAAAAGGCCGCAGGCACTGGAGCTTCGGAGGAGAAGATGGGCGAGCAAGTGAGGCTCGAAAAGATGGGTGAGGGGGTCGGCGTTGTCACGCTGGACCGTCCGCCGGTCAACGCGCTGAACGCACGGATGATGAACGAGCTCGATGAGATTCTTGATCGTGTGAGCGACGACGACGAAATGCGCGCGGTCCTGTTATGGGGCGGAGCGAAGGTCTTTGCCGCGGGCGCCGACATCACCGAGATGAAGGACCTCGACTCGGTGAGCATGTACGGCTACATCGGCCGTTTCCATGAAGTCTTTGCTCGCTTGGAGCTTCTTCCCAAGGTGACCATCGCGGCGCTCGCCGGCTACTCGCTGGGCGGCGGGTGTGAGCTGGCGCTGTGCTGTGATTTTCGTATCGCAGGAGCGCGCGCCAAGCTCGGCCAGCCGGAGATCGCGTTGGGGCTCATTCCCGGCGCGGGTGGTACGCAACGGCTTCCGAGGTTGATAGGAGCGGGGCGGGCCAAGGACCTCGTTTACTCGGGAAGGCTCGTGGACGCGCAGGAAGCGCTGGCGATCGGTCTGGTTACCTCCGTCGTCGACGACGCCGATGTCTACGAGGCGGCTCTGGCGATGGCCGCACGCTACGCCTCCGGTCCGACCGTCGCCTTGGCCGCAGCCAAGCGATCGATTCAAAACGGATTGGAGACCGATCTTTCGACGGGCCTCTTGCTCGAGCGGCAGGCCTTTGCCTCGCTGTTTGCAACCGAGGATCAGAAGACGGGTATGGATTCGTTCGTGGAGCGCGGACCGGGCAAGGCCAAGTTCGAGGGGCGGTGAGCAGCACTTACTCTGTGTCCGAGGGGGCAGAGGAATGGCTCTCGCCCAGATGATGCCGTAGGAGGAGTGGATTGAACATCATCGTGTGCGTGAAACACATCCCGGATCCCAACCTACCTGGAGTGATGGACGGCTTCAGATTGAAGCGAGAGGGAGTTCAAGGGGTGCTCGATCCGGGCGATGAGTTCGGGGTAGAGGCGGGTCTCAGGCTCAAAGAGGAGCTGGGTGGAGAAGTCACGCTCGTCTCGATGGGCCCTGCTCAAGCGCAGGAAGCGCTGCGGCGCGGCCTCTCGATGGGGGCGGACAAGGCCGTGCTGATATCCGATGACTCGCTGCGTGGTGCCGACGCACTGGTGACGGCGCGCGTGCTGGCCGCGGCCATCAAGCGCGGCGCGTTTGATCTCGTGATCGCCGGCGTCGAATCGACCGACGGCTATACCGGAACTATGCCGGCGACCCTAGCCGAGCTCTTGGGAGTCCCGCAGCTCACCTTCACCACGGCGATCGAGGTCTCGGACGGACGCCTCAGGGTCAGGCGGCAGAGCGCCGACGGATACCAGGTCGTCGAGTGCTCGTTTCCATGCGTGATGACCGTCACCGCCGGGGTGAACGAGCCTCGCTACGCGTCCTTCAAGGGGATCATGGCCGCGAAGAAGAAGCCCTTCGAGCAGCTCTCAACGAGCGAGCTGGAGGTCGAGCCGGACGCGCTCAAACCGGGCCAGGAGGTGGTTGAGGTCTCGCTCGTCGAACAACGCAAGGCCGGTGAGGTGCTCCCCGACGACGGCCAAGGCGCCGTTCGTATAGCGACCTTTCTGAAAGAAGCAAAGGTCATCTGAGTGGCGAAGGTATGGGTTTATGTCGAGATCGCAAACGGAAAGGCGGACGCCACCGCGCTCGAAATCCTGACTCGAGCGCGCTCTTTGGACGCCGAGGTCTCGGCCGTGGTCCTCGGCCCGGGTGCGACCGGCGTGGCTTCGGAGCTCGGGCGTTACGGGGCGACGACGGTATACGCGAGCGATGATCCGGTATACGAGGAGTACATCGCGCAGCCGGCCGCGCACGCCCTTCATGAGCTCGTTGTCGAGCACGGGCCGGACGTGGTCCTGTTTGCGACGAACTACGACTCGCGCGATGTCGCCGGCAGGCTCTCGGCGAAGGCGGGCGCGCCGCTGATGAGCAATGCCTCTGACGTCACCGGCCCGAGCACGGCGACGACCGCAGCCTTCGGCGGCCAGACGATCGTGGACGTGAAGCTGGAAGGCCCCCTCAAGCTGGTGCTGGTCCGCCCGAAGTCCTTCGACGCGGAGCCATCGGACGGAGACGCCGAGGTGATCTCGGTGAAAGCCCACATCCCGGACGAGTTGAAAAAGGCGAAACGCGTCGAACGCCACGCGGAGGAGACCTCAGGCCCCAAGCTCGAGGAGGCGTCCGTCGTCATTGCCGGGGGCCGGGGGCTCGGTGAGGCCGGCAACTTCAAGCTGCTCGACGACCTCGCGGCGGTCATAGGCAACGCGGCCGTTGGGGCGACGCGTGCGGTCGTGGATGCGGGCTGGGTTCCTTACGCCTACCAAATTGGGCAGACCGGCGCCACGGTGAAGCCGGGCATCTATCTCGCGTTTGGAATCAGCGGCGCGACCCAGCACGTCGTGGGCATGAAAGGCGCCAGCAAGATCGTTGCAGTCAACAAAGATGAGGACGCGCCGATTTTTTCGTTCGCCGACGTCGGGGTCGTGGGCGATGCCCTGAAGGTGCTGCCTCAGCTGATCGAAGAGGTGCAAAGGCGAAAGGGAGGGCCATGAGCCTCGGCGATTCGATCCGCCGCTATTTCAGCAAGAAGCGCAGTCCCTCGCTGGAGGGGCTGGAAAGATTCGCGTCCGAACGCAAGGGCGTCGAAGGCTACATCGAACCGCAAACGGCAACCCAGCCGGTGACGCTTTTGCTCGTCGACCGGGATGGAGACTCCGGGCGGGCTCCGGTACGCGACCCGAGAGATGCCGTGGCCTTCTGCGAGAAGCATTCGCTTCCCGTTTACGACGCCGCGGTCATCGGCTATCCGCAGCGCATGGTCGATTTCGAGAGACGCGGCGGTCGTCCGGCCCCCGGCCTAATCGACGATGAGATCGCCGATCTCGAACGCCGTCTGTCCGATCCGGGGCCTGGAGCCCCAAACAACTAGCGAGTCCCGGCCGGGCCCAGGGCTCGCCGGCGCCGGGGGCGGTACTGTTCCGCAGTCATGAGGTCACGGTCGAAAAGCTCCGAAGAGCGAGGCGGGCCGAGCAGGGCGAGGACCGCGCCCACAGGGGTGCAGGCCATCATCCTCGTCATCGTCGCCGCCCTCGTGATCATCGCCGTGTGGGTCGGCGTGGGATACCTGTTGTCCAAGGTGCTGAACGATGATGCAGTTGGCCGAGCCGACCGCTCCCTGAGTCGTCTTCTGGTGCGCAACCGGACCGGCGAGCTGAACCAGACGACGCATTGGGTGACCTACTTGTCCGAGACCGAGACGGTCATCGCCGCGGGTTTGCTCCTGGCCATAGTGGCGCGTCTTGCTTGGAGGCGCTGGCGCGAGTCTCTCTTCGTCGCGGCGGCGCTGTTCGGAGAGGTCGGCACCTTCCTGGGCGTGACTTCGCTGGTCGACAGGAGCCGCCCCTCGGTGCCGCATCTCGACGCGGCGCCGCCGACCTCGAGCTTTCCCAGCGGTCACACTGCGGCGGCGGTCGTCCTGTACGGCCTGCTCGCCATCTTGATCTCGCGGCGATTCCATTCGGCCGCGCTCACTTGGACCTTCAGGGTGGTGGCGGTGGCCGTGCCTCTAGCGGTGGGCGCGTCCCGTCTCTACCGGGGAATGCACTTTCTGACCGACGTGCTCTTCGGAGCAGCGCTCGGTGCGGTGTGGTTGGTGGTGTCGCTCGTGGCGGCGCGTCCGGGTGACGATGCCCACCACACACCCGACGGGCCGAGCGCACCCGCTCCTTTGCGACGGTGATCGTCCCGGATAAAGTTGCGGACGAGATCCGGCGCGTGGCCGTGGTCTTCAATCCCGCCACCGGCGGGAAGCGAGCCACGCAGCGCAAACGCGAGACCAAGGCGGCCTTGGAACAGGCACAGGTCGAGGTGCTGTGGTGCGAGACCACAGAAGAGGACTCGGGCGAGGGGCACGCACGCCGGGCCGTTCAAGAGGGGGCCGAGCTCGTCTTCGTGTCGGGAGGCGATGGAACCATCAGGGCGTGTGCATCGGCGCTCGCGGGAACCGATATCCCTCTGGCCCTCCTGCCCGCCGGCACGGGCAATCTGCTGGCGGTGAACTTCGGCGTTCCTCTAGGGCTTGGCGACGCCATCGAGGTGGGGCTGCGGGGAGCTCGCGCGCGCATCGACGTCGGTGACTCGTCGTCCGGTAAGTTCGTCATCATGGCCGGAATGGGCTTTGACGCGGCCATGCTGCGCGATGCGAATCCAAAGCTCAAGTCGCGCTTCGGCGCGCTTGCGTATGTCTTGAGCGCACTCAAGCACCTGCGGGCTCCGGCGGCCGTCTATCGCGTAGCGCTCGATGGAAAGACGCCCATCGAGCGGGCCGCGCAATGTGTCCTCATCGCCAATCTCGGCCGGCTGCAGGGAGGCATCGTCGCTCTCCCCGATGCTGAGCCGGACGACGGCTGCTTCGACGTTGCGATCATCAAGACCGGCTCCGTTTCCCGCTGGCTGCAAGTGGCGTGGAGATTGCTGCGCGGCCGGCGCGACGACGACCCGCGTGTGGAGACGTTTCTCGTAAGGGGCGTCGAAGTGGAAGTTGACCGGCCGGTGCCTGTCGAATTCGACGGCGAGGTTGTTCCCGACGCGCGGAGCTTCAGCGCGCGCGTGCAGCCTTCGTCGTTGACGTTGTGCGTTCCCGCTCCCTCCATGGAAGATGAACGACGCGCACAACCTCGAGAGCGGGGCAACGCCAAAACGCCGAACTGGATCCCATATTCGAAGAAAGCCGACAGGAGGCTCACATGAGCACCGCTTCTCAAGTTCCCGAGACCTATGAGCTCGATGACGACGATGCACGCGAGACGCTGCGCAGCACGGGCCGCGCGCAGCTCGCCAAGGACGCCTTCAAGCGCTTCAGGGTGGCAGACGGTTTCAGCCACTCGCGCGCCCTCGCGTTTCAGATCATGCTCACGATGATCCCAGGCTTGATCGCCCTCGTGGGGCTGACGAATGTAGTGAACCAGGAAGGCTTCAAGGACATCGTGGAGAAGACCCTGGTCGGCATCGCCCCCGGCCCGGCCAGCCAGATCCTCACCCAGGCGTTCAATCAAGGAAGCAGCACGGGGACCACCGCGCTGCTAATCGGTCTCGCCGGCGCCCTCGTGGGCGGCACCACCGCGATGGGCCAGCTGGAGCGAGGGGCCAACCGCATCTACGGCACCGAGCAGGATCGTCCCACGCTCGCGAAGTACGGGACCGGGTTCGTGCTGGCATGCTCGGCGGGCGTGCTCAGCCTTCTGGCCTTTCTGCT
>JACDBF010000066.1 GCA_013695055.1 Actinomycetota bacterium | reverse complement strand
TCGTTCATTGCGGTGCCGGAATCGAGGCCTTCGCACTCTCCGGCGACGAGCTGCAGCAGCGCTCGTATCCGGCGTCGTTTCGTGGTCATTTCGAGGCCGGAGGATTCGAGATCGTCCAAGCGATGGACCTGCCCGGTAATGCGCATCAAACTGCCGAACAAGCCGCGGCCTTACTCTCATCGCCGGAGTGTCCTTCGGGCCCAACCACGCTGGTCCTCGATGGACATCAGGTCATGCTTCAGGTTCACGAGTCCGTGGGGCACCCTACGGAGCTTGATCGCGTGCTTGGGATGGAGGCTGCGTTCGCCGGAACCTCTTTCGTAGGACTGAGAGATCGTGGGGTTTTCCGCTACGGCTCGGAGTTGGTGAACATCACCGCAGATGCAACCTCGGCAGGAGGCCTTGGCACGTTCGCTTACGACGATGAAGGAGTCGAAGCTCAGAGCTGCCCGCTCATCGAAAGTGGCATCCTCGTCGGATTTCAGAGCTCCCGTGAGACGGCTGGGGCGACCGGAGCGTCGCGCTCGAACGGCACGATGCGAGCGGAGGGTTGGGAGAACCTTCCTCTGATTCGCATGACGAACGTCAATTTGCATCCGCACGAAGGATCGACCGAGGATTTGATCGCCGGGGTGGACGACGGAATCTATATGGCGACCAATAAGTCGTGGTCGATCGACGACAAACGAAAAACCTTTCAATTTGGCTGCGAGATCGCGTGGGAAATCAAGAACGGCAGACTCGGCCGCATGTTGAAGGATCCTCGCTATACGGGCATCATGCCGGAGTTCTGGGGTTCATGCGACGGAATCGCCGGCCCGGAAGAGTGGCGCATGTGGGGGACGCCGAACTGCGGTAAGGGACAGCCCGGTCAGACGATGCGCGTCGGACACGGAACCTCTCCAGCCCGCTTCCGGAATGTTTCGGTGGGCTTCGCGCAATGACGACAGGGGCAGGGGGGCCCGCAAGCGGCGCCCCGCCGGTAACCGAGACCAGCGCGCGGGCAGCCGCGCACGCCATCCTGGACTACCCGGGCGCAGACGCGGTGGAAGTCGTCGTGACGGGGTCGGGCAGCGGGATAACGCGCTTTGCCAACTCCCAGATCATCCAGAATGTCGTGCGGAGCGACTCGCGCGCTTACGTGCGTGTAGTGACAAAAGGACGCAGGGCTACTTCGAGTACCAATCAACTCGATTCTGACCACATGAAGAGCGCAGCAGCCCGGGCGCTCGAGGCTGCACTGAGCTCACCGATCGATCCTGAGTGGCCGGGACTTCCGGGCGCCGTAGGCCGGCCGGCGGCCGTGATGCGCCTTGACGAGAAAACCGCCGCCGCAACCCCGGCTCTTCGGGCGCGTGCGGTGAAGGACATGGTGGAGGCTACGGGAAAAGCAAAGGCGGCGGGCTTTTTCGAGACGGGAGCACACGCGTATGCCGTGTTTTCATCTTCCGGCATCGACTGCTACGACGCTTATTCTCGATGCATCGCAAACTGCCTTTGCGATGCGGGTGAATCGACCGGCTGGGCCGATGACTCCTCGGTTGCCGTAGCGGACGTGGATGCTGGAGCGATCGGCCTTAGGGCTTTGCTCAAGGCGGAGGCGGGCCGGAGCGCGACCGCGCTCTCGCCCGGCTCCTATGAGGTGGTGCTCGAACCACGGGCGGTATGGGATCTTCTCGACCTCCTCGCATATAGCGGCTTTGGGGCAAAGCAGGTAATCGAAGGGGAGAGCTTCCTGGCGGCGCATGCCGGTCAAAGAGTCGCCGCCGAGACCGTTACGCTGACCGACGACGTTTGGCATCCGAGCTCGGTCGGAATTGGGTTTGACTTCGAAGGCGTTCCTAAGCAGCGAGTCGCCGTGATTGATGCGGGGGTGGCGCGGGGACCGGTGACCGACACGCGCACTGCGCACGCTCTCGAGACGGACTCGACCGGCCATGCATCTGGGTCGGACGAATACGGACCGTACGCGTCCAACGTCGTTCTCGAGCCCGGAGATCAGTCGCTCGGGGATCTAGTCGGCGAGGTGGAGGACGGCCTCCTGGTGACCCGATTCCATTACGTCAACATCCTGGATCGGCGCAAGACGCTGCTGACCGGAATGACCAAGGACGGGACCTTCCGCATTCAGGGAGGAGAAATCGGGCCGGCAGTGCACAATCTCCGCTTCACTCAGAGCGTGTTGGACACGCTGGCGTCCGTTACCGGCATTGGGCGCGACCTGGTGTCGTTCGCTCCCGAATTCGGGACTTTCGGCTCAACCGTCGCTCCGGCCCTTCGGACGAGCGACTTTCGCTTCACCTCTTCCACGGACCACTGAGTGATTCGGCGACCGGACGGCGCGCCCCGAGGGGCCGGGCCCGGCTGGGCCTGAGGCGGGTCCAGTGGCTTTTTTCGACCACGGAGCGTGGCATGTCCTCGTGCTCGCCTCGACTCTGCTCGCCGCCGGGGGGCTGGCCATCCTGGCCCTCGCACCGCTCGTATTCGACTCGCCACCCCCGGGGCTCAGGCGTCACCGGGCTCTGGTTGGGGCCCTGATCGGAATGGGGGCCGGAATCTTGCTCGTGGAATGGCTGCTGGTCCACTGAGGTTGCCTATAATTGGCGTCCGGCTCATGGATAGAGGCGTTGCTCCTCGAACCCAATCAGGAGGAACTTAACTATGGCAATGGCAACCGAAACAATGATGATCACCGAAACGGCCGCTTCCAAGGTCGGCGAGCTGCTGAAGCGCGAGCTCGCGGGCTCTCCCGAGGAGCATGAGGGCAAGAGCTACTCGCTGCGGGTGGCAGTGCAGCCGGGCGGCTGCGCGGGCCTCCGTTACTCCCTCTATTTCGATGACCGCCGGATGGACGACGACATGGTGACGGAGATTCAAGGCGTGGAGATTCGCGTCGACAAGATGAGTGCCCCGTACCTCAGGGGGGCCGAGATCGACTACGTCGACGGCCTCCAGCAGT
>JACDBF010000055.1 GCA_013695055.1 Actinomycetota bacterium | reverse complement strand
GGTTTTCCTGTGAGAGCGCCAAACAGGACCGTTAGAGCCTATTGGTGAGGATCCTGGCCGTCGCCGATGAAGTCGACGAGGCTCTCTACTACGAGCGGGTCCGGCGGCTCCAGCCCGATCTCGTCGTTATGTCGTGCTCTGGAACGTGTCTCCCTCCCCGGCTCACGTAACTGAGCCGATAACTTTGTCGCTCTCGCTCGCCAGGGAGGTGCGTATTCGCAGGTCAGCACAACGCTTAGGGCTTGCGTACTTTTAATCCGGCGGGCAGGGTTCGAGTCCCTGGCGGCCCACGGCCCATTATGCAGTTCAGAGGCTATCCCCTGGCTCCGACCCCAAACCCTGATGGGCAATTTTGCACAAAAATTGCACACTAAGTACGGATCGGGGCACAAATGGCGACCATTACACGGACCACACGGTCGACGCGAGCGACTCGATGCCCGTATAAGAGAATCAGTCGATTCGACGATGCCCGCCTCTCTTGGCACTCTCAAACAGGAGGGTGATTCCTAAATGCCCCTTTGCGCGACGTGCACGCACGAGGATCGCGACGCCATCGACCGCGCGCTAGTTGGGGGCGCATCCGTCCGGGGCATAGCGGGGCGTCATTCGCTCTCAAAGTCCAGGCTAGATCGGCACAAGGCCCATATCCCCGAAACGCTCGTGAGAGCCCATGAGAGCCACGAGGATGCGCGCGCGCAGACATTGTGTGGGCACAACAGTAGAGGGCCTTGTTTCTACGGCCTCTCGGTTGCTCTCGGCCGTCGCCGAGGTGGTCGCCGCGTGATTGCGAAAATCACTCCCCGAAAACGAAGAAGCCCAAAGATCGCCACCGCGATTGACGGCTGGGCCGTGCCGCGGTTGGCTCCGACGATGAAGGGCGGCGATCCTTGACCTGGGCTAAGCGAGCAGCGCGAGTGCTCGCTGTCTTGAAGGTTGAAGCGAGCTAGTCGTGTTTTTCCAGAGAGTCGCCGATGAGCCACATGGTCGGAGGCCAAAGACCCACGAAGAGCGCCCGCCGCTCCGCATTTCCCCGCTCGTCCTGATCGACCGTCTTCGCTCTGATCCAGAGACTGATGCAGAGACCGACGGACGCCATGGAGGCTACGTGGAGGTGCCAGCCGCGCACTCCACGTTCGTGCAACCATCGGGTGAGCATCGTGTGTACGTTACCCCTTCCCAGATAGGAAGCCTTGACGATGACCACAGAACTCTCCCTTTCACGGCGACTCTCGACTGCCAGCCGCTGGCCCATAGGCGTAGGCCTCACGTCTTGGCGGTACATGTGGCGAATCACCCCCATGCGCCGTCTCGAAGTGGAGGACGACGGTTCCCAAGCTCTACCTCCATCGCTCCCGCCGGACGCTGATCGAGAAAGGATTCAAGGCCCTGAGCAAGGTGTAGGACCCCTTTTCCATCGCCGCTACGCCACTACTATCGTCGCCGGTTCGTTCACGCCGGAGGGCGTCATCGCCCGAATCAGGAGGGACCCGAATATCGTGGCTCCCACTGAGTTCGCTCGGTTCGTTCGGTTGACGGGCCGGACCGGCAGCATGCAGGCAGGTGACGAATATCTCGTGCGTATGCCCGGTCCCTGGGACGGTCCCGTCCGAGTCGTAGACGTATCGCCTACCTCATTTCGTTTCGCTACCCTTCGGGGTCATCTAGAGGCCGGGCAAATCGAATTTCGGGCTCACGAGGAAGACGGGCTCGTTTTCGAGATCGAGTCCTGGGCTCGCAGCGGGGACCGCCTCTCCAATCTCCTCTATGACCGGCTGCACATGGCAAAGGAGGTCCAGCTCCACATGTGGACCTCGGTTCTCGAGCACGTGGTTCGCCTGACGAAAGGCCGCAGGTCGGGCTTGATCACCATCGAGACGCACCGGATCTCGATGAATGGCTGAGCTGCGCATCTTCTCAGATCTGGACGTCGGGGCCGGTCTCGAAGGCTTGCGTCGAAAACGGCTCAACTTTGCACCGGAGAAGGGAGCCGAGTACATCGAAAGCACGGGTTGGCGGATCGATCACTACCGGGAACCATTGCCGGCCGAACACCCCGGTCCTCCTGCTAGCGGGGGCAGCTGGGAGGTCGCACGCCGTCTTGCCACCGTTTACGAATTCGTGGACTCGAAACTCGTGCGCGCTTACTACGATCCCCAGGAGCCACTCGAGAGTCGAAACATGCTGCTCGAGGTCCACTTTTGGGGCATGCGCATCTACGCGGGTGTGCGTTCGGGCGGCGTCACCGATGGGATCCGACGAGAGGATGGAAGCGAGGCCCGCGTCTGGTCGTGGAGCTACAGGACCCTGGAAGGCCACTTCGAGATGGGTCAGATCGATTACCAGGTATGGAAGTGGCTTGACTCGGGGAAAGTCGAGTTCCAGATCCGCGCCCTATCCCGGCCAGCTCCTATCGACGATCTGGTTGTGCGCTTGGGATTCCTTCTTTTCGGTCGGAGAAAGCAGAAGGAGTTCGCCCGCCGCGCCTGTGAGCGCATGAGGAAGCTAACTAGAGCGGAGCTGGGCGCGGCCCCGGGTTCTTCCGCGGCTCCGACAAAGCTAGGTCCACACTGACCCACGTCGGAAACCGTGCCGGGCGTGGCCGGGCGATCTGGCAGC
>JACDBF010000046.1 GCA_013695055.1 Actinomycetota bacterium | reverse complement strand
GCCGCTTGGCGCGCTCGAGCGTCAGCTCCGTCACCTGGATATGGTCGTCTGAAGGCCGGTCGAAGGTGGAATAGATGACCTCTGCTCCGGAGACAGAACGCTGCATGTCGGTAACTTCTTCCGGGCGCTCATCCACCAGCAGAATGATGAGGTGGACCTCGGGATTGTTTGCCCGGATCGCATTCGCGATCTCTTTCATGATCGTGGTCTTGCCGGCCTTGGGAGGGCTCACGATCATCCCTCGCTGTCCCTTTCCGATGGGAGCAACGAGGTCGACGATTCGGGCGGTGATCCCGCGCGGATTGTCGTCTGTTTCGAGGGTCAAGCGCACCTCTGGATAAAGCGGGGTGAGATCCGCAAACCGGGGGCGGCCCTGGACCGCTGCGGGCTCTCCGCCGTTGATCTGTCGGATACGCAAAAGGGCTTGGTACTTCTCAGAATCCTTTGGCGCACGGACCGAGCCCGTAACCTCATCGCCCTTGCGAAGATGAAAGCGCCGAACCTGGGAAGCAGAGACGTAGACGTCTCTGTCGCCGGGAAGATAGCCTGATGTCCTCAGGAATCCATAGCCCTCGGGCAAGAGGTCGAGAATCCCCATACGGACTTCCGCGTTGGAGTCCTCTTCCGCCTCGAGATCCTCCCAACTCTCGTCGCGCAAATAATTGGGAACTCCGCCTGCGCCGCTTCCGCTTCCGCTTCCGCGTCCTCGTCGTCTTCTACGCCCGCGGCCCTCGCGTGTGTCGACCTTCTCGCGGGGCCTGGACCGGTTATCCCTGCTTTGTGGGCGCCTTTGCTGTTGCCGGTCGACCTGGCGATGCTCGTCGGTTGCGCCGTCCGCGGGCACGGCGGCCGGGCCGGCCGTATCGTCGGAGGGCTCGATCTTCGCAATGGGCTCGATGGCGGACTCGAGCGGAGGGGCCGTTTCGCGCCGCTTCTCGGTAGGGCCTGTTTCCAGGGAAGGCTGTTGCGCCGAGGCTCCGCCGGCCGAAACGCCGTTGCTGCCGTTGCTGCCGGTCGCGATCGCGTCGACAAGCTCTGACTTCTTCAGCCCGGCAATCTTTAGATCCAACGATTTTGCGATCGCACGCAGCTCGGTCACTGCCTTTGACTCTAGAACCGAGCGGTCCAATGTGTCCGCCACTTCTTTTATGCCTCCTGCATCGAGGGAGGCAGCTCGCCCAGTTGGGCTTTTGCTTCCTCCCAGTCATCCGAAAATCTCTTGAAGCCTGCATCCGTCAACGGATGCTTCACCAGCGACTGGAATACCTTGAAGGGCATGGTCGCGATATCCGCACCCAACCTCGCCGCTTCCACAACGTGGAGGGGACTGCGCAAACTCGCCGCAAGCACCTGTGTGTCGTATCCCTGCAACGCGTAGATCTCGCAGATATCGGACAAGACCTTCATGCTGTCCGTGGCGATGTCGTCGAGCCTACCCAAGAACGGAGAGACGATATAGGCCCCCGCTTCTGCTGCTAGCAGAGCCTGCGCTGGATTGAAGCATAGCGTCACATTGACCTTGATGCCTTCATCGCTCAGTTTTCGCGTCGCCGCAAGCCCTTCCGGGTGCATGGCGATCTTCACCACCGCGTTGTCGGCAATCTGAGCAATGTCGTGTCCCTGGCGAACCAGGACATCGGCGTCCTGGGACAGCGTCTCGATGGATACGTCTCCATCGACAATCGAGCAGATCTCCTTTACCAGCGGAAGGAAATCTTTTTCCTCCTTGGCGATGTGGGTCGGGTTCGTCGTGACTCCACGAAGCACGCCCCATCGGTTGGCCTCCCTGACTTCATCAAGGTTGCCCGTATCAAGAGACAGTTTCACGTGCGCTACTCCCTTCCTTGTCCAAGTCCTCAGGCGCCGTTCCGGCGAGATGGGATGCCGGGCCTTCATCTTCGTGAGATTCCTTGCCGACCATTCGCAAGGCCGAGTCGACGACGTGGTCGACGATCTCGGTTAGCGTGGCGTCGAGGTCGATATGGGAGATGGTCGGAACACCTCGAACTCGAGCCGAGGACATCATGTAACCCTGTATGCGACGGATCTTCTCGAAGTTCTTCAGATAACGTTCGCCCGGCCGTGACCTTACATCGCGAGCCCTCCAGTAGAAGTGACTGCGGTGCAATTCTTCGTTCTCCACGACCAACAACAAGGGCACGATAAGCGCGTCCTTTCTTTCCATGTTCTCGAGAAAACCTGGGACGAGGTGCGCCCCTTCGAGGATGAGATCGGTGCCTTCTGCGATCGCGCGGTCGATCAGCGCCTTTGCGCCTACGGCGACCGCCGCAGCCTGCTCTCGGAAGCCTATAATCAAGCGGTCTCCGGAATGCGGAATGGGCTGGCGCACCGCCCGGTCGGCCTCGAAAGACGACGAATACAAAGTCGGGAACATCTCGGCAGTGAACGCACTCCGCAAGATCTCTCTTACCGCATCGGTTGAGATGACGCGAGTGATGCCGAGCCGGGACGCCAACTGAGTGGCGAGCGTCGACTTGCCCACTCCGGCCGCACCTCCTAGGAGGATGATCAACGGCACGTCCAAGTCGGCCACCGACTGCCATTTCAGGAACAGACGAGCGTATTTCTCGCCCGCTTCTCGCCGCAGGATCTCAAGAGTGAGTTCCCCCAACCCGTCCTCGGAGATCTTGTCGGCGGTCGACGCGAGTAGCGCCTGCTCCACTTCGTTGGCCACGAGATAAGACTTCGCCGGTCCGAGGCCGGTGATCATCAAAGATGACGCGGTCAAACCCTTTGAATAGGGCAGTCCGTGCTCATGTTGAGCAACCAAGATTCGCTTGCGTCTCTTGTCTGTCAAGACCCCAGGTCTTTCCTAAACCTATCGACGGCGAGACCGGCCGCCGCAATCACGGTTGCGCCGACATCGTCCCCATCTATCGCCTCGGGCACGTTGTCCATGTAGACGACTTCCATGCCTTCGTCGAGCGCCCATCTCGTGGCTACATCCACCCCGGCCGCCTTTACCTCACAGAGCAGAACCTCGCCCGCTCCCCTGGCTGCGCGCAACTCGCCTTCGAGCTTTGACCTGTCGGAGAGCGAGTGGCTGATCCCGACTACACGACATCCGTGCTTACTTTCCAGGTGTCGCCTGATGGCTTCAGCTGCGGGTTTAGGAGCCGTCGTGGCAACGAACGTGCCCGCCCCGTCGATGGGTCGAGTGGGAGCAGGGCGGAAAACGGTTCGAAGCACCTGGATTTCACCCGAGGGCTCTTCCTCTCTTCTCTGCGGATTGAACGCCGCCCAAATCCGGGAGGTGGTCTCTGCGACCCGAGAGGTAGATGCGAAAGGGTGCTCACACATTGTAACCACTACGAGGTCGGCAAGCAACAGCCGGTACGGCCCCATGTAGCCGGAGAGGTGCTCTGGAGGGATCGAGGCTGGCATCACCAGAGCCGTCACGTCGGCTTTCACCGGCGGAATAGCCGCACCCGAACCCTCGAAGATCAGCGT
>JACDBF010000035.1 GCA_013695055.1 Actinomycetota bacterium | reverse complement strand
AATTGCTTCTCTCTGGAGGAGCTGCTCGCATGGGGCAAGAGGATCGAGCGGTCGATAGGCGAAGCTCACGGATACGTGGTCGAGCTCAAGATGGACGGCATCGCCGTCAATCTGATTTACGTCGACGGCTCCTTGACCACCGGCGCAACGCGCGGCGACGGACGCGTGGGCGAAGACATCACCGGCAATCTGCGCACGATCTCGTCGATACCTCTTCGTCTGCGCGGCTCTCCTCCCGGAGTGCTCGAGGTACGCGGCGAGGTTTACATGCGCACGGACGACTTCGAAAGGCTGAACCGGTCGCTCGAGAAGCAGGAGGCTCGGCTGTTCGCGAACCCCCGCAATGCGGCCGCCGGCTCACTTCGACAAAAAGATCCCAAGGTGACCAACGATCGCAAACTCTCCTTGGTCATCCACGGCGTTGGTTGGATAGAAGGAGTGCGTTTCAAGACGCACTGGGAGGCTCTGGGCGCGGCAAGGGACTGGGGCTTGCGCACGAACTCCGAGAACGGCCAGCTCTCCACTCTGGACGAGGTCTATTCCTTTTGCACGCATTGGCAAAGGCACCGTCACGACGTCCCCTATGAGATCGATGGAATCGTCGTCAAGGTCGATTCGATAGCGCAACAGGACGAGCTCGGCTCCACCGCCAAGGCCCCACGGTGGGCGATCGCCTACAAGTTCCCGCCCGAGGAGCGCACGACGCGCCTCAACGACATCCAAGTTCACATAGGGCGCACGGGCGCGGCCACTCCCTTCGCGCGTCTCGAGCCGGTCTTTGTGGGCGGAGTCACCGTCTCGACCGCGACCCTCCACAACGAAGACGAGGTCGCGCGCAAGGACGTGCGCATAGGCGACACCGTGATCGTTCGCCGCGCCGGCGACGTGATTCCCGAAGTGGTCGGACCGGTCGTGTCTACCCGCACGGGTGAGGAGCGGGTCTTCGTGATGCCCACGACATGCCCTTCGTGCGGATCGGCCATAGTGCGCGAGGAAGGGGAGGCGGTAGCGCGCTGTGTGGGGCTCGATTGCCCGTCGCAGCGCATCGAGCGTTTGTTCCACTTCGCGGGGCGTGGAGCGATGGACATCGAGGGTCTCGGCTATCAGACGATCTTCGCTCTCACGAGCAAGGGATGGCTTTTGGACATCGGCGATATCTATTACCTGACCCGAGAGCAGCTCGCTGAGCTCGAAGGGTTCGGCGAGAAGTCCATCGACAATCTGATGTCCGCGATAGAGGGATCCAAGAAGAGGCCACTATCGGGTTTGATCTACGGCCTTGGGATTCGCCACGTCGGGTCGACCGCCGCCGAGGCCATTGCCGCTGAGGTCGGATCGGTTGGCCGTCTTCGAGAGATGACCGCCACAGAGCTCGTGGCCATCGAGGGCATCGGGTCGGTAATAGCGTCTTCCATCGAGACCTTCTTCTCGCAGGAGCGCAATCTCGAGGTTCTCGACAAGCTGAAGCGAGCGGGCGTCGACCCTCACGCGGCCCCTCGCGAGCGAAGCGGACCCCTAGAGGGCCAAACGTTCGTGCTGACCGGCTCGCTCGAAGGCTACTCCCGGCAACAGGCAGGCGCGGAGATCGAGGGTCTGGGGGGCAAGGTCACCTCGAGCGTGTCGAAGAAGACCGATTACGTCGTCGCGGGCGAGAATCCCGGGACCAAGCTCGACAAGGCGACGACGCTGGGGGTGACAGTCATCGACGAAGGAGGTTTTCGCGCTTTGCTCGCCGCCCCGGGGGAAAAAGAACCGGCGCAGGAATGAATCCTGCGCCGGTCTGTATTGCGGCCTGACATCCGGCCCCCGCAGCTCGTCTTTCGACGCCCGATGGACCACTCCGGGACGGGAAACCGGCGGTGAACCGGTGTGGATTCTGCCCGTGGCCCAAACCAATGGCCAGAACCCTGTTACGAGGCTTAGACCACTAGCAGCCGGCCACCTCACGAGGTCCATGACTTCTATGATTCAGCTGGGACCACCTCCTCTCTCGTGTTGGCCCCAATGAAAACACAAATTCCGGTCGAGGGAACACCTTTTTCGCGGGGTTCATCCCGGCGAGCCACGCCCGGCCGTAACATCCCCGGCATGCCCGAGGATGTCGTGACCTTTGAACTCGAGATCGAGCGTGACAAGGTCCGTGAGTTTGCCCTCGCAGTGGGTGAGGACAACCCGGTCTGCTTCGATACCGAAGAGGCGCAGCGCGCCGGATTTCCGGACATCGTTGCGCCTCCTACCTTCACGGTCACGCGAATGTGGAAGCTGCCTGTGGCGGACCGCGAGCGCCGCCTGGGAGTCAGTCTCGATCGCCGCAGGGTGCTGCACGGCGAGCAAGAGTTCGTATACCGGCGACTGCCTTTCGCTGGGGAGATATTGAGCGCCGCGATGCGCATCTCGAGAGACGAGACCAAGAGGGGCGGGCGCGGGGGCGCCATGCGCTTTGTCACCTACGAGACTCGCTTCACCGATGCCCAGGGTGAAGAGGTTTTGACGGCTCACTACACGCTCATCGAGACATCGAAGGACCCGGGGGCCTGAGGTGACCGTTCCCCGGACCGTTACCAGCGAAGACTTCTCGTTAGGCATGGAGTTGGCCGTGGCCGTGTTCGGCCCCCTCGAGCTCGCCGATATCGTTCGCTATGCACAAGCGTCGGGAGACTTCAACCCCATTCACGTCGACGAGGACTACGCGCGCTCCTCGGGCGCGCCCACGGTCTTTGCCATGGGCATGCTCCCGGCGGGATATCTCGGCCATGCCCTGTCCGATTGGTTCGGCGGCCCTCATCATCTGCGCCGCTTCAAGGTGCGCTTCACCAAGCGAGTGTGGCCCGGCGACGAGCTCGTGTGCGGAGGCCGAATCGAGAGCATCGACGGCCGCCTCGTGGGCGTGCGGCTCGAGGCCCGCCGGCGTGGGCCGGGCCCGGAAGGCCTCGAGCTTGCGACCGAGGAGATCGCCCTTGTAGGCGAGGCCGACGTAGAAGTTGCCGAGTAGCAAGGACGACAATGGAGCTAAATCGAGAGCTGGTGGGCAAGCGTTACGAGCGCCCCGGCTACCGGGTGACGGCCGAGGCGATCGAGCGCTACGCGCGGGCGACGAACGACGCTAATCCCGCCTACTTCGGCCCGAGCGCGCTCGCCTCGCCGGTGTTTCCCGTCGTGGCCGGTTTTCCGACTTTCATGGATGCGGCCCGGGACCCGGAGCTTGGGGCCGACGTCGTGCGCTTGGTGCACGCGTCCGAGGAGCACGTGCTCAGGCGCCCGCTTCGCCCCGGCGATGTCGTCTCCGTAACGAGCGAGATGGAGAGCATCGAGGTCGAGGACGCCGGCGAGTCCTTCACCGCGCGCGCGGATCTCGAAGACGCCGACGGGGAGCTCGTCGCGCAGGTGCGGGGGAAGATGCTCATCCGGGGGATGACTCGCCGGCGGCGGGCTCGCTCCGCTCCCGGTGAGCCGTCCGAGGCTCTCGAGATCCTGGCCGAGGAGACGACGGCGATCGACGAGGATCAGACCTATCGGTACGCGGACGCGTCCGGTGACGACAACCCGATCCATGTCGACGAGGAGGCGGCCAAAAGGGCTCGCTTGCCCGGAGTGATCCTGCACGGCATGTGCACCATGGCCGTGGCCACTAAAGCGGCGGTCAACACGATCGCGTCCGGCGACCCGGCCCGGATAGCGCGCGTCGACGTCGATTTCAGCAAGCCGGTGTTTCCGGGCCAGACGCTGACGACCAAAATCTACGAGCCGTCCGGCGGCGGCTACGGGTTCGACGTCGTCAACCAGAATGGGATCACGGTCATCAAAGGGGGCCGGGTCGAGCTCCATTTCTAATCTCGGAGCCGATCCGGCGCCGTGCGGGATCGGCCATTGGCTTGGGCCCGCACGGACCTCGAGGAGAAAGGGGAAGGGTGGTCAGCAGGTGAAGCCGGCCGTCCTCCAGGCGACCAGAGC
>JACDBF010000030.1 GCA_013695055.1 Actinomycetota bacterium | reverse complement strand
GAGTACTACCGCGAGTCCGACGAGCGGTGACCAGACGATCGCGCTCAGGATGCCGATGACTACCTCCTCGTAGTGGGCTCGAAGCTCGAGGTGCTATCCGCCGGCCAGATGTTTGGACACGACATCTAGACGGTGACCTTGGGAGCCGTTCGTGTGGAGAACGGGTGGGGGCCCGGTTGCAAAGACTCCTCACCAAAGCGCCTCACGGAGCCGTCGTCGTAGGCGTAATCGATCTCGAAGTCGTGCATGCGCTCGAGCACCGTTGGGTCGATGTAGTGGACCCCGCTGAAGTCGAGGGTCACCGTCCGCCCGCGGGGCATGTTGTCCAGTACGCTCCGTACAGGGATGAAGTTGTGGAAGCCCAGAGCGCCCCTGAAAACCACGGTGACCTGATCACCACCATCGACGACTTTCATACGTGGCCTGAACAGATTGCGGAGCGTAGTGCCTCTGAACAAGGCGTGCAGGAGACCAAGCACGATCCCGGTGGCGACACCGATCAGCAGATCGGTGAGGAGGACGGTGAACGCGGTGATGATCATGAGCAGAAAATCCACCGGGCCGATGTCCCACGCGTGCTTGAAGTCGGCGGGATGTGCAAGTTTGAAGCCGACCACCAGCAGAATGCCGGCAAGCGCTGCGAGCGGAATCAGCTCGAGCACACCGGGGAGCGCGAGCACGAACAGGAACAGGAACAGGCCATGGAAGAAATTCGACCACCGAGTACGCGCTCCGGCCATGATGTTGGCCTTGGACCGCACCACCTCCGCGATCATGGGCAATCCACCGATCCCGCTTGAGACGGCGTTGCCGATCCCTTTGCCGATCAGCTCTTTGTTCATGTTTGAACGCCGTTTCCAAGGATCTAGCTTGTCGACTGCCTCGGCCGTGAGCAGCGATTCGAGGCTGGCGACGAAAACGTAGAGGACGATCCATTTCACCGCCGGCGCGGACATCAATCCGGAGAAATCTGGAGTCTGGAATCCCTCGAGAAGGCCGCCCCCGAGGTCGAGCCGTGGCTCGGCATCGTTGATCAGCGCAATGACCGTCCCCACTATGACCGCCACAAGCGGCGCTGGAATCATCGTCGCCACCTTGCCCAATCGCGGCCACAACACCATGACCAATACAGCCGCGAGGCCGACGATAGCGGCCGGGACGACGGGGTCGGTGATGCTCGGCGGGATCTCGGTGAGGATGTGGAACCCATGCGCGCGCGGGTTCGCGTGGCCGACCGCGATGTGGATCTGTCCAGCCATGATGATCAATCCGATTCCTGCAAGCATGCCGTGAACCACCGAGATTGGAAAGAAGCCGGTAAGCTTTCCGGTCTTGGCGAACCCAAGAGCTATCTGGATCACCCCGGCGGCGACGCCGACCGCTAGGGCTTGCCGAAAGCCCAGCTCGGTTACGGCACCGGCAACGATCACGATCATGCCTGCTGCGGGACCATTGATAGTGACGTAAGAGCCCGAGAACAGATTGGCGAGGGTTCCGGCGACGATGCCGGCGATGACTCCGGCGATAGGTGGAGCGCCCGAGGCCAACGCGATGCCGAGGCACAGAGGAAGGGCTATCAGGAAGATGATGAGCCCCGATACCACGTCGGTCGGGGCATTCTCTTTCAATCCCGCAAGCCAATCCTTCGGCGGTGTCGGCCTCCCGCCTCCTTGAGCGTCCACAATCGAATCAGTCGTCATGGTCGTCCCCCCCCCAAAGTCAGCCGCTGGGAATCTGCACGCAACAGATGGACACTCTATGAAATCTTCATGAAGAACAAGTCCCAAGGTCGGTCCGATCCTGATGCTCATAGCATGGGGGGAGGGTTCGCCACGGCAGGAAATCCCTGCCAGAAGGGGAGAAGGGCGAAATGAGGCTGCTTGTCATCGAGGATGAGGACAAGATGCGGAGCGTCCTACGACGAGGTCTGGAAGCGGCGGGCTATGTGGTAGATGAGGCCGAGGACGGCCAGGCCGGTCTGGCCAGGGGGCTGGAGGGGGGCCACGACGCAATCGTGCTCGACATCCTTCTTCCAGATATCGACGGCTTCGAGGTCTGCAGGCGGCTGCGGCGAGCCGAGGTTTGGGCGCCGGTCCTCATGCTTACCGCGCTCGACGCTGTGAACGACCGGATCGCAGGCCTGGATGCCGGCGCCGACGATTACCTCGTCAAGCCGTTCGCCCTCGACGAGCTCCTTTCGCGCCTGCGCGCCCTCATCCGCCGGGGACGCCCACCGCGACCGTCGGTCCTGACCTGCGGACCACTCCGACTCGACCCGGCGACCCGGGCAGTGATGTGGGACGGCGAGACCATCGAGCTATCCCGGCGTGAGTTCGCCCTGCTCGAGTTTTTCCTCCATCGTCGCAATGAGGTCGTTCAGCGGACCACGATCCTGCGCCACGTGTGGGGCGAAAGGGCGCACGAGCAATCCAACATCGTCGATGCGTTCGTCAAGAATCTCCGCCATAAGCTCGACCGGCACTTCGACTATCCCCTCATCGAAACAGTGCGCGGTGTCGGATATCTCCTGCGGTGTCCGGGAGAGGAATGATCCGCCGCCGACGTGGGCTGTCGCTTAGTCTGCGTATGGCGGCTTTGACTTCCGGAACGCTGGTGGTGCTCCTGGTCATCGTAGGTTTGTTCGTCCACCGTCAGTTTCGGGCCGCGTTGCGAGACGAGATCGACCGCGATCTCGTCGCGCGAGCGCGCATTGCAGCCGGCACCTTCCAGGGAGTGCAGGCACCAGCGCTTTCGGACCACTTCTTTGGCAAACTCGAAGAACTTAACGCGTCGGAGCGGCCGGAACTCGAAGGGCAACTGATGTCCTCCAACGGCTCGGTTGTTGCAGCTAGCCGGGGTCTTGGGGACATCGACGGCCTCGTGAGGGGAGGGGCGCTCGTACGCGTCGCCTCGGGAGTGCCGGTTTACGGGGACGCGACGATAGGCGGACAGGTCTACCGGTTCGCAGCAGTGTCCGTCGGCAGCGCGAGCGACGATATCGTCGCGGTCGCCGCGCCGATCCAAGATGTGACCGACGCGGAGAAGGCTCTACTCGCGGTGTACGTGCCCCTTACCGTCGTCGCTGGGGTGATTGCTGCGATCGCAGGAGGGGTCATCGCGAGGCGATCCCTCGCTCCCCTACGGGAATTTGCCGCGGAAGCAGACGCGATCGGTGCCCTTGATCTGTCCCAGCGACTTTCGACGACCCCGACGGGCGACGAGATTGGCCAGCTCGGAGCGACGCTCAATCGGATGTTGGAACGGCTCGATTCCGCATTGAGTCGCGAGCGCCAATTAACAGCTGAGGTCGGTCACGAGCTGCGAACGCCGCTGGCGATCATCCGCGCCGAGATCGAGTTGCTGCGCGATCGAATTACAGACGAGGACCTCAGCACCAGCTTAGTGAGCGTTCTGGAAGAGGTTGATCGGACCACCGGTGTCATCGACGACCTGCTCTTGCTTGCACGCGCGGATGCAAGCGCGGCGCTTGATCGCCTAGAGCTGGTGGACCTGGGCGAACTCGCTCAGACCGCTGTCGGCAGGTTCTCGACCGTAGCGGCACGGCAAAGGGTATCCCTGGCAGCTTCAGGCGAGGGCCGGTTCGAAGGTGATCCCAGAGCCGTTCAGCGAGCGATCGTCAACCTCATCGACAACGCATTAAGGCACACACCCGCGACAGGGGCCGTAGAGATCGAGGTCAAGCAGGGCGACAGGGGAGCCGCGTTGATAGTGCGAGACACTGGCCCGGGAGTGCCTGCCAACGCGCTTGTCAGGATGTTCTCTCGTTACTCGCATGCGGGCCCCCGGCGAGGAGCTGCGGGTTTGGGTCTTTCCATCGTTGCCGCAGTGGCGGAATCTCACGGTGGGAATGTCCAAGCTCGAAACCGGGCTGAAGGCGGGCTTGAGATCACGGTCGACTTCTACTGACCGAGCCGAATAGGTGGGTGGCTGGGCGCGGGATGCTCAGTAGCGCGCGAAGCGCGAGGTGTCGGCGTTGAACTCTTCCACGACCGCCGCAGATAGCGTCGGCCTGGTTTCCTCGATGGCTGCGAGAAACTCTTCCATAACCGCTCGGTTACTCGCTCCCTCGAAGTGCTCGCGTTCGAAGGCACGCTGGGCGGCCTTGCGTGCAGCGAACTCGATATCGGCAGGGGTGAAGAACTCGCTCGCGCCCACCAGGGCGTCGATGTCAATCTTCTCGTTGGTGATCTCCTCGACGTAACGGCGCCAGATGGAGGCGCGCGCTTCGAGGTCCGGCGGTCCAACGGGTAGGACGTAGTCGAAACGTCCGGGACGAAGAAAGGCCGGATCCAGCCTGCTGACCCAGTTGGTGGCACAAGTGAGTAGATGATGGGGGACGTCGTGGAACCGCGGGATCTGCTTTAGGAACTCGTTAGTCACACTTGTGTTCACGCGCCGATCCTCGTCGCGTTTTGACGCGAGATCCTCCACCTCGTCGACGAATACAACAGCGGAGGGAAGATCGAAGATGCGGTCGAACGTTTGGGAGAGTAATTCGGCCTGGCGTTCGGGTCCCTCGGCCGCGAGCTGGCTCGGCCGAATCTCGACGAACGGCCACCCTACGCGCGATGCGATCCCCTTAGCAAAGGTGGTCTTACCCGTCCCGGGAGGGCCAAAGAGCACCACCGCGCTGGGAGAGGAGACTGCGTGACGAGCTGCAAGCTGTGGTTCGGCAAGCGGCAGGATCACACGGCGCTCGATGATCTCCTTGGCGTCCTTCAGCCCTTTCAGCGATTCCCATAAGCCGGGCTCCACGATTCGTCCACCAAGTTCGGCGAGGGCCGAAGGAGCGGCCATACTCGTTGGAACGGACCGTTCCATGCACAGCGCGTTGCCGGCTTCCGCGTAGCCGCGCTCGTTCAGCTGCGCATGGATAGTTTTCGTGTGCACGACGAGGGCGATGAGCTTGCGCACCCCGATCTCGGTCAGTCGCGTCTCGAGTTCATCGAGCAAGCGGCGGGTGAGGTCGCTTTCCGAGTCCTCGGGCGCGACTACGACTCGCAGGATCCAACCGATTGCCCCCGCCGCCATCCCGAGCGCTAAACCGCTGATTGACCCCTCGTCATCGGCGACCACACATATCGAGCCGTTCACGTGAAGGAGATCCATCCCGTCGTCCACGGTTAGCAGGTCCGTGTCGCTCTGTGCCCGTTCGATGCGTGCCCATAATTGGAGCAAAGCGGCCAGATCGCGGTCACGGTACGGTCGGACAACAGCACTCACCCGGGTCTCCACCGGGCAAGGTGTCTCCTGTCTCGATCAGCTTCTTTGTTGCCGACTCTCCCAGCGCGCAGTTGCCGTGCCTTAGCGCAGCGACAATACGGCCATGTCGATCCTCCGCCTACGGTGATCGCGGTCACGCGCGGTTTCGATCCATGTGACCAAGTCCGCCTTCGCTTTGGTCGACAACCCTTGAAAAGCTCTCTGGCGTTCCGGGCTCAGAGCCAAAGCCCTCTTGAGGTCGTCGGGAAGCGCAATCATCGGGTATCACTCCCTCGCCGAGGATTTCACCACGCCGGCCACAAGACCATACTCCACTCTGCATGAATAATTCATGAACTGTACCAACTCTGCGCTCGGTGCGTCCCAATTATTCCCAGAGGCCGGCCACTGTAGGCGTCGATGGAGGGTTGTCGCGGCAACAGCTCCAGCTCAGCCTGGGCGGCGGATCGACGTCGTTCTGGGCCGATCTGAATAGCGTCGCGTGATAATTCGCCGCGGTTCGCGCACCGGTCAATCAGCTCCACGAACGTGTACCCGCTCAATCGCGATTCGGGGTCGGCGCGGTTCTCCGGGACGACGAGCGTGCTTGGCTTCACCGGCAGCCCCTTAGTCGATGTCGCGCGTCGCGAACGCGAACGCGCTTGCGGATGAGACGACGACGCAGAATGAGATGAAGACTCCGTCCGGTGCGCCGGTGATACTCGTGAAAGCTTTGCATAGCCCTTTGGCGACGGCAGGTGAGCGCCCGCAGTTCGTGCCCCGCTCGGGGTTCGTCTTAGGTCGTGGCACGAGGTAAGTATCGCGATTACAGAGTCCCAGGCCACCAGAGTGCCGGGCGATACCTAATGCAGATCGCAGGCCATGCCGTGCTCGCAAATGCGAACTATGATGGGCTCAGTGGCATGCCGTGGCTCCGCTGTCCGTAAAGCTCCCGCCCGCCTCGGGGCGAAACTCCCAGGCATAGGAGTCGGGCAACAGAGAGACTTCTAGGACGCCGAAGGTATTGCCGTTCCATGCCTCCGAGGTGGAGAGGAATGAGGCGGGCGGCATATCACGCGTCTCCTTGCCGCCGGTCCCGACGATGATCTCGCGGATGCCGCGAGCGGGATCAGCAACGCCTAGCGGAGTCTGCGGAGCAAGGCGCTCGTAGTGGTGCTTGTGCCCGTTGAGGATCAGGTCGGCGTTCTTGTTATAGAGCGCGAGCCATGCCTGTTTCATAGGCATCTGCAAAGGAGACTGCGATGAGAACCGTGGGTGATGCCAGTAGGCGAGCGTGCAGAGATTCGGATGGGCAGCGAGATCGGCCTTGAGCCAAGTGATCATGGGTGACTTCCCAGCACATCCTCCGGTCACTCCCGCCGGACCGCAGTTGGAGTTGAGCGCGATCAGGTGCCAAGCACCTACGTCGTAGCTGTAGTAGCCCTTGCCGCGTTCACCGGCTGGGCCGTCCGTGACTCCCTCGCCATTGAAGTAGTCGAAGTAGCCCTGAGCACCAGCAGTCAGATGCTCGTGATTGCCCGGTGCGGGGGCAGTTATGTCCTTGACCCTGCCCCACGAGGGGTCATAGGAGGCCTGGAACTGCGCCAACGCTCCGGACTCATACTGCAAGTCACCGAGCGGGAGCACCTTCGCCAAGCCTCGGCCGACGAGCAGATCCGAGACGCGCATCTGAGCGCACTCGGTAGCAGTGCCCTGTCCGCCGTTGTAGGCGAGGTGAGTCGTCGGGCAGGCTATGTCTCCCGCCGCAGCGATCACTACTATTTCCTCGCTCTGCGCCATTGGCGTAACTGCCGCAGCGACGAGCAAGGCCAGGCTGATAGCCGCTAGTCGAAGGTTTCGTCGGTCATTCATG
>JACDBF010000014.1 GCA_013695055.1 Actinomycetota bacterium | reverse complement strand
TCATCCATCCCGAGGTGGCGGCCCGGCTGTCCTGCGATGCCCGCCTCCAGGTCGTGCTTCACGATGGCAAAGGCGATCCCCTTGGGATCGGGTGGGCGGGGCGCAATCCTCCGCCGTGGCTCATGAGGGCGCTTAGGCATCGTGATGAACGATGCACCTTTCACGGCTGTGACTTGAGGCGCTTTACCCACGCTCATCACATCACCAAGTGGCCTTTGGGCCCGACCACGCTTCGAAACCTTGTGCTGGTGTGTCCGTTTCACCACAAGCTCGTTCACGAGCATCACTGGAAAGTTGAGCTATCGAAAGCCGGGGCCGTGATTTGGTTTCGTCCCAACGGCCGGCGCTTTGATCCGTCGGTAGCTCGCCTGCAGGGGCGCCTCGATCGAGCGCCTCCGGGCGCTCCGAGTTAGGTGACATTTCTTTGTAGGTCGTAGTCTCCCTCTGATGAACGTTCCTGTTCGCACTCGCATCGCTCCGGCCCCCAGCGGATCCATTCACGTCGGCAACGCACGCACAGCGCTCTACAACTGGCTGTTCGCACGCCAGAATGAGGGCAGCTTCGTGCTGCGCGTGGAGGATACGGACGCCAAGCGCGCGAGCGAAGAGGCTTATCGGGGGGTCTTGGACGATCTCACGTGGCTTGGCCTCGACTGGGATGAGGGCCCGGGGGTGGACGGCGACTTCGGTCCCTACCGGCAGAGCGAGAGAACCAACAGGTACCAGGCTGCCGCCCTCGGATTGGTAGATAGAGGCCACGCGTATCGTTGCTACTGCACCCGAGAAGAGCTCGAACAACGGCGCGCCGCCGCGCATGCGGAACGCCGGCCCGGATACGACGGCCACTGCCGCGCGCTGAGCGACGAGGAAACGAGGTCGTTCGAAGCCGACGGGCGTGCTTCCGTCGTGAGATTCAAGGTGCCGGCGGACCGCACGATCTCTTTCGAAGATGTGGTGCGCGGGACGATCACAACTCAGAGCGCACAGATTCCCGACTTCGTGATTCAGCGCTCCGACGGGTCTCCCATGTACATGCTGGCCACCAGCGTCGACGACGTGTTGATGAATATCACTCACATCATTCGCGGTGACGACTTGATCTCCGCGACTCCGCGACAGTTGCTCTTACGCAACGCTATGGATGTCTTCGACGTGCCGGTGTTCGCGCATCTGCCACTCTTGGTCGACGAACGCGGACGTCCGCTGTCCAAACGGTGGGGCGACGTCTCGGTGCGGGTCTATCGGGACGGCGGCTTCGTGGCCGAGGCAATGGTCAACTATCTGGCTCTGCTGGGATGGTCCTACGACGATCGGACCAATGTCTTTTCCATAGACGATCTGGTCGACAAGTTCTCGCTCGAACGCGTCGGTAGGAACCCAGCCGCCTTCGACATCGCCAAGCTCGAATGGCTGAACCTTCATTACATAAAGGGAATGAGCATCGAGAACCTCGCCGAGCGGCTCGTTCCCTTCTGCACGCGCGCGGGCCTCGATGCGGACAGCCGCGCAGGGCGGGAGATATTGCGATCCGTTGCCCCCTTGTTGGTAGAGCGGTTGAGGCGTCTCGACGAGGCGCCCCCGATGGTGCGCTTCCTGTTTGAAGATCCAGAACCCGACGAAAAGGCGGCTGCCGCCCTCGGGGGCCGGGGGGAGTATCTGGCGGAGGCGGCCGCCTCTCTCGCGGGCCTCGAGAAGTGGACGACGCCGGCCGTCGAGGAGGCGCTGAGGGCGCTCGCCGCCGAGCGAGGCCTCAAGCCCAAGCAAGCTTTTCAGCCCATCCGGGCTGCCGTCACGGGCACGCTGGTATCTCCGCCGCTGTTCGAGTCGCTCGAGATCCTAGGCCGGGAGAAGACCCTGACGCGCCTTCGCGCCGCCGCCTGAACGGCCCTGTCGGCTGGTAAGATTTCGCTCCGGTCTTTTGGGGCGTGGGGTAACCTGGCAGCCCGACGGATTCTGGTTCCGTTAGTCCTGGTTCGAATCCAGGCGCCCCAGCGTCGAGGCCTCGTCCGGTGACGGCGAGCCGACCGTCA
>JACDBF010000416.1 GCA_013695055.1 Actinomycetota bacterium | reverse complement strand
TGCCAGGACGGGTGGCGGAGCTCGAAGGCGCGCGCTACTCCCTGCGGCAGGGCGGAGAGCAACGCGTCGAGGGCGTGGTCGTCTCTTTTCCGGTGCGCCGGGAAATCAAGCAAGAAGGCACCGAGGCGAGGGCCGAGAATGAAAGCTGACTCAGCAAAGGCATCGATGAATCCGCGCTTCTCCTTGTCGGGGGCGAGTACCTTGGCATGAGTTATCGCGCGGTGCACCTTGATCGCGTACCTGAAGCCGTCGGGCGCGGCATCTCTCCAGCGCGCGAACGTCTTGGGGGATTGCGAGCGATAAAAAGTGGCATTGATCTCACAGGCGCCCAGGGCGCGAGCGTAGTGCTCGAGAAACTTGCTCTCGGGAAGAGCGGCCGGGTAAAAGTCCGGCCTCCACGTTTTGTAGGCCCAGCCCGATGTGCCGACATAGAGGCTCACGTCGTTCTCCCCCCTGCGCCTTGGGCTTCGAGCTGCTCGAGGGCGGGCGCAAGCGCCTGTCCCGGCCCTTTGGCAACCGGTAGAAACGGATCGTTCACGGCTGCGATTCTCCCGAAGATGGTCGCCATGGTGAAGAGCTCGGGCCGGACCTCGCCGATCTCGTCCCAGTTGAACGGAGTCGAGACGGTTCCTCCAGGTACGGGGCGCACCGAGTAAGCGGCCGCGATGTTCGCTCCTTCCCGGTTCATGTTCACATCGAGAAAAACTTTGCCACTTCGCTTCTCTATCTCCCACTCCATGGTGGTCGTTTCCGGATCTGCGGCATGCACGAGGCCGGCGACGGACGCGATGAATCGGCGAACTTCTGCATAAGTATGGCCTTCGGTCAGAGGAACCATGATCTGCATGCCGGTCGCGCCGGAGGTCTTCGGGTAAGCGCTAACGGACAACCCGTCCAGCACGACTCTTATCAACGAGGCGACATGGCTTACTTCTTCCCAGCCGGCCGGTTCGAAAGGGTCGAGGTCGAAGAACGCGTAGGACGGCTCCGTTTGATCCCGGCCTCGCCCGTGCAAAGGATGGAACTCGATGCATCCGAGATTCGCGACATAGAGAATGTCCGCAACGTCGTCGACAGCGAGGTAGCTGATTACCTTCTTCCCTGAGGGCACCGGGATTCGAGGCATCCACTCGGGCGTATGTGCGGGCGCATTCTTCTCGTAGAAGAAGCTTCCCCCGACGCCGTTCGGCATCCTCTTGAGTGTCAGCGGACGGCCCCTCAAGTGCGGAAGAATCACGGGGGAGATGTTGAAGTAATAGGTGAGAAGATCCGCCTTGGTGAACCCCTCCTCGGGCCAGTAGATCTTGTCGAGATTCGAGAGCCTGAGCGTGCGTTCACCCGAGCGCGCGTACCAGTGATCGCCCTTTTTGGACGCGGGTAAATGGGCCGGGAACTCCATGGTCGTGGGAGTGGTCATGCGCAACTCCCTTACTGCAGAGAGTCTCTTCCTGCCCGCTCATCGTCGCTCGCGGATGTCGCCGCGCCCGGACGAGGCGCAGGAGCGATTCGCTCGAGGCCGGTAACGCTCTCGTAGACCAGCGCCGCGGCCGCTCCGCCTATGGCCGGACCGAGTGCATACACGATCAAGTCACTCCATGGAATGACGTCCGTGTCGTAGGGGAGAGAAGCGACAAAGGGTCCCAAGCTGCGGGCGAAGTTCGCCGAGCCGCCGGTCGCAACTCCCGTAACAAGGATGCCGGCAGCAAGTGCTAGTCCGATGATCAGACCAGACCATCCCTTGGGAGCGCGCGGATCCACGGCCACGGCCATGATGGCGGTCACGAGAATAAAGGTGACGAGCGCCTCGGAGAGGATTGCCTGCCACGTGTCGAAGCCCGTTTGCACCACGGTCGCGCCGAAGAGCACATCGATGCCGTCGATAGAGGCGCCGTTTTGCCCGTAGATGCCGGCGACGACGAAGGAGCCGGCTATCGCGCCCAGGCATTGCACGCCCCAGTAAAGAGGCACCTCGTTCCATTTGAATCGCCGGGTCACGGCCAGGGAAAGAGTCACGGCGGGGTTGAAGTGCGCGCCCGACACGCCCCCGAAGGCATAGATCAATGCCGCAAGCGCGGCGGCGAAGGCGGCGGCCACGGGCAGCAGATCTCCCAGAGAGTTACCCAAAAGGGCGCCGAACAGCTGCTGGTTTTGAGGGTTGCCCTGGAGGAGGGCGCCCAGGCCCCCGAGCCTCTGGATGGGCC
>JACDBF010000381.1 GCA_013695055.1 Actinomycetota bacterium | reverse complement strand
GGTGTGGGTTACGCGGTCAACGAGTTCAACGACAACGACGAGCTGCTGACGCAAGACATCCAGTCCCAGCTCGACGACTTCAAACAGCAGATCATCGACGGAGAGATCAAGGTCCCCAGCGAACCCTAGGGATAAGGCTTCCCCCATGACTTCGACCCAAGAGACCGGAGCTCGCCCGGCAGAGCAGGGCGCGGCGCTGGTTGTCCTGGAAGGCGTGACCAAGCGCTTTCCGGGGGTCGTCGCCAACGACTTGGTCGACCTCACACTTCGTGCGGGCGAGATTCATGCGCTCGTCGGCGAGAACGGCGCAGGCAAATCGACTTTGATGCGCGTGCTCTACGGCCTCTACCCGCCGGACGGGGGCCGGATCTTGGTGCGCGACAAGGAGACTCGCATACCTACGCCGCGCGCGGCTATCGGCTTGGGGATTGGAATGGTGCACCAGCACTTCGCGCTCGTGGATCGCTTCACGGTGACCGAAAACATCATCTTGGGGGCCGAGGGCGGCGCGCTCGTCGACTTCGGCAAGGCGGAACGCTCCATCGACGAGCTGGGCAAGAGCTATGGGTTCAATGTCGACCCCAAGACAAAGGTCGGCGCTCTGTCGGTCGGCGAGCAGCAGCGCGTCGAGATCCTAAAAGCGCTTTTTCGGGGAGTCGACGTGCTCATCCTCGACGAGCCGACGGCCGTGCTGACTCCTTCTGAAACGCAGGATCTGTTCCAGAACCTGCGCAAGCTGAAGAAAGACGGAAAGACCGTCGTCTTCATCAGCCACAAGCTCGATGAGGTCTTGGATATCGCCGACCGCATCACCGTGCTTAGGCGCGGCAAGGTCGTTGGAGAGACGCGCCCGGCGGACACCACGAAAGCCAAGCTCGCAGAGATGATGGTGGGCCGCGAGGTTCTGTTCCAGCTCGAAAAGGGCGACGATGTGGAGGCGGGCAAAGGGGTCCTGAAAGTCGAGGGGCTGTCGCTCGAGGGCCATCTGCACGACATCGACCTGGAAGTCCATGCGGGCGAGATCCTTGGCGTCGCCGGAGTAGAAGGAAACGGACAACGCGAGCTTGCCGAGACCATCATCGGACTGACCACCCCCACCTCCGGCCGGGTCACTCTGGGAGATGATGACATCACCGGACGATCGGTTGCACAGGTTCGCGCGCATGGCGTTGCCTTCGTACCGGAAGACCGGCACGGGCGCGGTCTCGTTCTCAACATGTCCCTGTGGGAGAACTCGGTGCTTGGCCAGCACGGACGCAAAGAATACTCCGGAGGCTGGGGAGTCCTCGCCATACGCACCATCAAGAATCTCTGCACCGGCATGGTCAAAGAGTTCGACGTGCGGTGCAGAGGGATCACCACCGAGGTGTCTACGCTGTCCGGAGGCAACCAACAGAAGTTGATCCTGGCCCGCGAGCTCGAAAACGATCCCCTCCTTCTGATCGCGCAACAGCCGACGCGCGGTCTCGACGTGGGAGCCATTGAGTTCGTCTGGAAGCAGATACTGGAGCAGAAGCACGCGGGCCGCGCGGTCCTGCTCATCTCGGCCGAGCTGGACGAGATCTACGAGCTATCCGATCGCATCGTCACGCTCTACGAGGGCCGGATCACCGGCGAGTACTCGCCCGATGATCCCCCCGAGAAGATCGGCATTGGTATGACCGGCGCGCGCGTGAACGCCGAACGAAAGCCGCCCGTCGGAGCGCGCGAGCCGGAGAGCCCGAGCTGATGGCAGCTCGCGCCGAGAGCGCCCAGGCCGTGAAGACCCGGCCCCCGTGGGTCGACCTCCTGGCCGGGCAATTGCTCGCCCTTGCCGGGGCATTCGCGTTCGCGGGCGCGATCGGAAGCATCATCATCATCGCCTACGGACAAGATCCTCTCTTCATCTACAGCACCGTCTGGTCGTTCGGGACATCGCGGCCTCAGGACTTCGCCCTCGTTCTCGAGAACGCAACTCCCTTGATCTTTTCGGGACTCGCGGTAGCGGTCGCCTTCAAGGCCGGCATGTTCAACATCGGAGTCGAGGGCCAGTACATCGTGGCGATGTCCGCAGCCGCCGCCGCGGCGGTCAATCTCGATAGCTTGCCGGCGATAGTGCTCTTGCCCGCGGTCATCCTTGCGGCGGTGCTGGCGGGGATGGCATGGGCGGCCGTCCCCGCCGTGCTCAAGGTGAAGACCGGCGCGCACGAAGTCGTGACGACGATCATGATGAATGGAATCGCCATCAGCTTCGTTGCGTGGCTGATCCTCAACCCGCTGCACAGCACGGGAAGTCAAGTGGCCGACCTGCGGACCGACACCTTTCCCAAAGGCGCGCTGGCACCCAACCTGGCTCAAAGCCTCGGCCTCGAGGATCGAATACCCGACTCCGTCGTTCACCTCACGTGGCTCTTCCCGCTCTCGCTGATCGTCTGCGCAGGCATCTGGTTCTTGATGTTCAAGACCCGCCTCGGTTACGAGGTGCGAGCGCTGGGCTCATCGAGCGGTTCGGCGGAGGCCGGCGGCATCTCGATCGGGGCAACCCAGATCAAGATATTTCTCATCTCCGGAGCGCTCGCCGGTCTCGTCGGCCTGAACCACATCCTGGGTGACACCGGCTATCTCGGAAGCAACTACGAAGCGGGCCTCGGCTTCGCAGGAATCGCAGTCGCATTCTTGGGACGAAACCATCCCGCCGGCATCCCGCTTGCCGCCATCCTGCTCGGCATCCTGCTGCGCGGACAGGATGGGCTGGCGATCGTGACCGATCTACCCACAGAGATCCTCATCATCCTCCAGGGAGTCTTGATCTTGTCGGTAGTAGTGGCATACGAGCTCGTCAACCGAGCCTTGGCTCGCCGCCAGCAGCGCGCCGTCGGCTTAACCGAGACTCCTCGCAAGGCGGAGGCCTGATGCCTCTCCTCGATCTCGGGGCCGCCATCGCCCTCGGCTTCCGTTACTTCACGATCATCTACCTCACAGGTCTCGGCGGCCTCTTCAGCGAACGCTCCGGCATCGTCAATATCGGGCTCGAAGGCATGATGATCGTGGGCACGGTCATGGGGGCCTGGGGAGCATTCGAGTTCGGTCCCATCCCCGGTCTGTTGATCGGTTCGGGGGCCGGGATGCTCTTCTCCTTGGTACACGCCGTGGCCACCGTGACTTTTCGCGTCGATCACATCGTGTCGGGCGTCGTCATCAACCTCGTCGCCATCGGCCTGGCCCGGTTTCTCTCGCAGCTCTTCTTTGATCAGGCGACGCAATCGGATCCGGGGGTCCCGGACCTCGCCACGATCAGCATTCCACTGTTGTCGTCTTTGCCGCTGGGACTTGGCCAAGCCTTCAAGGGGATGTCCCCGGTCGTTCCGGTGGCTTTCCTGTTGACGATCCCCGTGCTGTTCGTGCTGAACCGCACGCGTTTCGGCCTTCGCCTGAAATCCGCCGGCGAAAATCCCGAAGCGGCTCGATCCCTCGGAGTTCGGGTCGCTCCACTTCGCTATGCCGGCGTTGCGATCTCCGGAGGGCTCTCGGGATTCGCCGGCGCCTTTCTCGCGATCGAGATCAATGGGCTGTTTCGTGAGGGTCAGACTCAAGGGCTCGGCTTCATCGCTCTCGCGGCGTTGATCCTCGGCAACTGGTCGCCTCTGCGCCTGATGATCGGCTCTCTGCTCTTTGGCATCGCACAAGCGATTCCGTTGCGGCTCAACGATGCGCCGGTCATCTCGCTGCTCCCCGAAGAGTTCATTCGCATGATCCCTTACGTCGTAACGATCATCGCCATCGCGGGCTTCGTCGGGCGCGTCACTCCTCCCGCTGCGGCCGGGCGAGCCTACGAGGGTTCGACCACCTGATTTGGAGGTCGACTGGGATCACCTTCGTTCGCGAGCGGTCGAAGCCTCGCATAACGCGTACGCCCCCTACTCGCATTTTCCTGTGGGCGCGGCGGGGCTCG
>JACDBF010000364.1 GCA_013695055.1 Actinomycetota bacterium | reverse complement strand
GTGTAGCCAAGCCCGAAAGGAGAAATCAGGAGGCTTGTGCTCCGAACACGTCGATGGGCTCGCCGACCCCGATGACCAGGCCCGCGGCGTGGTGGTCATCGGCGCCGAAGGGAAGTCCGACGACGACTGCGTTCGCATAGATCGCGATCAGGCTGACGTTCACGGCGACGATCGCATAAGCGACCCAGTCAGGTGGTCGGCATCGCGAGATCGCGAGGCGTCGGAGCGCGCTTTGTGTGAAATCGACCCCGAGCGAAGCACTGTTTACAGATGCAGGTGGAGCTCCGATTCGCGCGTCCAAAGGCGGTGCCCGGTCATGGCGGTCACGAAGCGCGCGGTCGCCGCGGCAGTGAGCTTCGGACCCACGATGGTTGCTTCGTCGGCAGGGTCCGAATCGTCCAGGCGGCCGACGGGGATGCGTGCCGCCTTGAGCAATTCGACCGCTTGTCCCGTTGCGCCGACCGTCTTGCAGTGCTTGAACGCGTCTCGGACGAAGTCAACCGCGTCAGTCTCCGCCGTCCAGGCCGCTGCACCGGGGCCTCCTGCCACGAAGACCGCATCGAACAGAACCGACGACGTCGTCAGGATGCTGAACTGCACGTCGTGAGCCGTCCCATCGTCGGCGAGGATCTCGCCGACGTGAGGGCCCACGAGGACACCCTTCGCTCCCGCCTTCGCGAGGGCCTTGACCAGCGACGCCACACCGACACCGTCGAACTCCGGTGCGACGAGCACCGCGACCTTCCGGGTGGCGATCGGTCCGGGGACGTGAACCGCCATGCTGAGTGGCCCCGACACGGTGTCCCGGTCGATCAGCTGCCGGTGCTGGAAGTGTCCCGGATCGCCATCGGCGGGGACGCTGCGGTTCGGGGGAGCGGCAACGGTTCCCGATAGCTCGATCCCCAGACCCTTCGCAACCGTCGTGGCGAGGTGCGAGTCGATCTGGGCAAGGTGCTGGACCATCCGCTCGCGAATCTCGGCGGTCCTGACCTTGCCCAGCTCGAACCGCAGGGCCTTGATGAGGTGCTCCTTCTCGGGAGCCGATTGGCTCTGGAAGAACATGCGCGCTTGCCCGTAGTGGTCGAAGAAACTCTCGCCCCTGGCGCGAACCTTCGCGCCCTCGGTCGCCTGCGGGTACGTCACGTAGCCGCCCGCGGCCGCCGTTGCCTGCGTGGGTTCGTTGCCGGCCAGCGAGTTCGGCTGATAGCTCACTCGACCCGCGTCGATCTGCTGACGCATGTGCCCGTCACGCTGGTTGTTGGACAGCGGGGCGATCGGCCGGTTGATGGGAATCTCATGGAAGTTCGGACCACCAAGCCTGATGAGCTGGGTGTCGGTGTACGAGAACAGGCGTCCCTGGAGCAACGGGTCGTTCGAGAAGTCGATACCCGGGACGACATTGCCGATATGGAAGGCGACCTGCTCGGTCTCGGCGAAGAAGTTGTCCGGGTTCCGATTGAGCGTGAGCTTGCCCACGCGCTGGACGGGCACCAGTTCCTCGGGGATCAGCTTGGTCGGGTCAAGCAGGTCGAAGCCGAAAGCGAACTCGTCCCTTTCCTCGATGATCTGGAGACCCAGTTCATACTCTGGGAAGTCGCCGTTCTCGATGGCTTCCCAGAGGTCCCGCCTGTGGAAGTCCGGATCCTTGCCCGAGATCTTCTGGGCCTCGTCCCAGGCCACGGAATGGACGCCGAGCAATGGCTTCCAATGGAACTTCACGAAGCGTGAATCGCCCTTGGCGTCCACCAGCCGGAAGGTGTGAACCCCGAATCCCTCCATCATCCGGAAGCTGCGCGGGAGCGCGCGGTCCGACATCACCCACATGATCATGTGCATGGCTTCTGGCATCAGCGAGATGAAATCCCAGAAGGTGTCGTGGGCGGATGCGGCTTGGGGCATCTCGTTATTCGGTTCCGGCTTCACCGCGTGGATGAGGTCCGGGAACTTGATCGCGTCCTGGATGAAGAAGACCGGCATGTTGTTGCCGACGAGGTCGAAGTTGCCCTCGTCGGTGTAGAACTTGACGGCGAACCCGCGGACGTCGCGGACGGTATCGGCCGAGCCTCGGGAGCCCTGGACGGTCGAGAAGCGAACGAAGACCGGCGTCTCGATCGACGTGTCGCAGAGAAACTCCGCCGTCGTCAGGTCCGCGAGCGACTCGGTGAGCT
>JACDBF010000321.1 GCA_013695055.1 Actinomycetota bacterium | reverse complement strand
CGCTCAAGCCGTGCGTTCGACCGAGTTGGAGAAAGTCGTGCTGGCGCGCGACCTGCTCGTGTGGTCGAAGTCCGCCTTTGACGGCCGGCGTCTCGCCGAGCGTCTCGCCGAGCGCTTTCCGCAGTGCTTCACCTTTTCCTTGGACGGCATGGTCGGGGCGACCCCCGAGCTGTTGGCGCGCGTTCGAGGAGAGCTCGTGGAGTCGACGGCCTTGGCGGGGTCGGCCCCGCGCTGTTCGGATGACGACGAAGATGAGCGATTGGGCCGGGAGCTGCTCTCGTCGACGAAAGACCGGGCCGAGCATCTACCGGCGGTCGCGTCGGTGCGGGTCGTGCTCGAGACGCTGTGCTCCTCGCTGCAGGTCGATCCCGAGCCCAAGCTGATGCGTCTCGCTAACGTCCAGCACCTTGCCACCGAGTTGCGAGGCCGCTTGCGATCTCCGGTGGGCGCGCTTGAAGTTGCAGGCCGGCTGCATCCGACCGCCGCGGTATGTGGCGCTCCCACGGACAAAGCTCAGGCCCTCATCCGGACCCTCGAAAGAATGGACCGGGGACGCTACGGGGGGCCGGTCGGGTGGGTCGGCGCGAACGGTGACGGCGAGTGGGGGATCGCGCTCCGCTGCGGCGAGTTCTCGGGAACGCGCGGGCGTCTGTTCGCCGGCGCAGGCATCGTGGCCGACTCTCTGCCCGAGGCCGAGCTGGAGGAGACTCGCCTCAAGCTCCGAGCCATGCAATCGGCCCTCGCCTCGCCGAGCGGGTGGTGAGTGGCGCTATGCGACATCTGTCACCCACTCGGCGAAGAAAGGGCCTTCCATGCCTTCTCGTGCACGGCCACGTTGTCGGCCCGATCGGTTCGAACCTCGATCATGTGCACGCCTTCGGCCTCGTCCGTCAGGGCGGGGGCGAGTCCTTCGGGCTCCTCGATGAGCGTGTGCGGCAAGCCGTACTGAGCCGCAAGCCGGGAGAAGTCGATGCCGTGCGGGGTTCCGAAGAGGCGCTCGAAGGACGAGAAGCCCGCGTGCGGCAGGAAGGAGAAGATGCCCCCGCCGTCGTTGTTCACCACTACGAGCTTCAGGCTCACGTCTTCGCTCGCAAGAAGCAGCATTCCGTTTTGATCGTGGAGGAGGGAGAGATCGCCGGTCAGCGCCAGGGCCGGGCCGGGGTGCGCCAAGGCGACTCCCAAGGCGGTGGACACGAAGCCGTCGATTCCGCTGGCTCCACGATTGCCCAGGATGCGCAAACCGGACCGGGGAGCCATGAACGAGTTGAGGTCGCGCACCGGCATGCTCGAAGCCGCCACGAGCGCGGCCCCCGGGGGCGCGAGGGCTGCTAAATCGCGCGCCACGCGCGCTTCGGAGGGGCGGTCGAGCGAGTCGAGATAGCCGTCGAGGGCGGTGCGCGCCCGCCTTTCGGCATCATGCCAGCGGGTTAGCCACTCGCTGGTCTGCCTCGGGGACGAGGCAAGGCGATCCGTCACCGCTCGGCAGGTGAGCGCGGGATCCCCCGTGACGATGCGAGAAAGATTGCGTTCGGGATCGAGCCACGCGCCGCTCTGATCGATCAAGATCCGTTCGACCGAACGGTCCCCGACCCAGGCCGACAGCGCGCGCGACAGGCCGGGCTTGCCAATTTGGAGCACGACGTCGGGGCGATGGCCCGCGGCGACAGTGTCGTTTCGCAAGAGCGCGTCGAACGTTGAGATGGCGTTCTCGCCACAGCGCGCGTTGGATGTCGGCTCGGCGAGCACCGGCCATGCGGCCGCCTCCGCCAGGTCCAGAACCGGGCCCGGCTCGATGTCGCAGTCGCCGACGACGAGCACGCCGCGCTCGGTGGCCTCGATGCGCGCGCCGAGCTCTTCGACCACCTGTTTCGAGGGGGCGTGGGCGGGATCTTCGATACGGCACCATGGCGCGCCCTCGGGCCTGCCCTCGAGAGGCTGATCCCATCCCCGCCCGTCCACCGGCACGAGCGGGTCTCGAAAGGAGATGTTGAGGTGCACCG
>JACDBF010000306.1 GCA_013695055.1 Actinomycetota bacterium | reverse complement strand
CCTTGAGGTAGGTGCCGATCTCGTTGCCGGAGTCGGGAACGGTTCGCTCAACCCACTGCAAGCGATGAACCACGCCGCCCTCGCGTGCGAGCCCGGCGAGGATTCCGGCCCAGCTCGCGAGCCGGCGCGCCTTCTCGGGCCCGTCGAGCAGGGCGAACGACTTGCCTCGAACCGCGAGGACACCTGTGAACGTCCCGGCCCTCGCGTCTTTGATGACGCCGATACGAGCGTCCGAGCCTGGGACGGCGTGCGCCAGGATAGTTATGGCTTTCAAGGACGGCGGGAACTCCGGTTGTGGATCGAGCAGCGCCGTGAGGCCTTCGACGCACTTTCGAGACACGAACCGGCGCCGACCGACTGCACTACCGAGGGCCCACTCGCCCAGAACAGGGAGCCATTCATCCACTGCCCGCCCACCGATTGGCACGAATGCCGCGAACGCAACTAGCAGCCCGATCACGACAACCGCAGCAAGAGCAGGTGCTGGAGAAAGCGTTCTCGCGGCCGTCACGATGAGCAACCCGCCGACCCCGAGAATGAGTAGCTGTGTCGCGCGAAGGCCTGCGAGAACCCCTCGTCGCTCGAGCGGCCCGAACCGGTAGCGAGGGACGTCAGCCATGTTTGCCTCCTCTGGAAGCGCCGCGCTTGGTCGGGCGCGAGGTCACCCGTCCGTCATGAATGGCGCCTCCGACTCGCTCCTTCTTCGAAGCGGCGCTCTCATTCGATGGCTTAACGGCATCGGCGGTCTTATCGAGTCTGCGGCCAGGTTCCTTGACAGCCTTACCGGCGGATCGCGCGGCGCCTAGCCCAGCCGCTACCGCGGCGTCAGCGGGGGTAACCGCGGCACCGCTCCCGCCCGCGCCAGCAACCGCCATCTGTGAAGAGGAAGGTCCCGCCCCGACCTTGGAACGCATGATCGCCACGGCCTGATTGACGGAACCCCCAGGCCGCATCGTCTCGACCGGCTTGCGACTCACCCCTTCGAGGTGAGATGTCGCGGCGCCCTCCACCATCGGTATCAACCTGAGCAGTGCCACAGGTGAGAACGAAGCCATCAGCATCAAAGCTGCCCCACCCATGAGAGAACCGAAGCCGCCCCCGCCCGGGTCGGCCAAAGCGGCTGTCGCCAGGCTGATGACCGCCACGATCACGAATTTCGACAGGATCAGGGCTACGAGTGTTTCGACTAGCCGCCTCGTCCAGCGGGACGTGGCGGGCCAGACCAGACCGGCAAGCATCAAGGGTAGGAAGAACACGCTCACGGTCACTGCGGCCGAGCGCACCAACAGCTCCAGCCATACGAAGAACGATCCCAGGATGAGGAACAATGCGCCGAGGAAAATCGCGAATGAGGGAGCGGCCGGAGCCGCTGTTCCAGCCGTTCCCAGTCCCTTGCCAACCGCATCAAGAAACTGCGAGGCATCGCCGGCGATCCCCTCAGCTACGGCAGCGCTCATGGCATCGGTAATCGCGAGCAGTGTCTGCGTCAGGGACACGGCGACGAAAGTCCCGAGGATCGCGACAGGTAGGTAGACGAAGAATGATCGGAGCAGTTGGCTCACGTCTTGGTTCATCACTGCCCTGATTGCGGCGATCAGCAGCATTGGAAGAAGGATGAGGGCGGCGAGCCCGATCATGAACCGGTAGCGCTCGCTGAACCAGTCGGTGCCTAGATTCGGAGTAGTGGAGTGGTCGACGAAACTGAACACCTTGCCTAGCAACCATTGAGCACCGTCAGCAACCCACGACGTGAGCATGTCGACCGCTCCACCGGCGGCGGCTCGGACAGGAGCAGTGATGATTTCGCCGGCTTTTCCCACGACGGTATTCCCCGCTTCACAGAATGGGTCGAAGAGACCGGCTTCACACTTGCCCGGAGCAGCCAACGACGACTCTTGCAGGATGCCGTGAAACACAAGTACAAGGCATCCGAGCAGGAGAAGACGCTTACGGAACCGGTGCTCCATCAAACTCATCGAATTCCTCCATCAAAGTGCTGGCGGTTTCTTGCGGTGGGCGAGAGGGAAGGTCGACCGGGGCGGGGCCTACCGCGCTCTCCGTTCCCTGCACGCGCCAGTCCCCATCAACCCAGACGAGGTCGACGGTGACGATGGCCCATACCTCTTCGACCGAAGGCCGCTGCGAGCCAGAAGCCACCGAGACGGTCCAAAGTCGTACGACAGCGCTATCGGGGTCGAAATCCATGAGGTTGTACCGCAGGGCTGAGGCACTGATGTCCGCGTCCTCGCCGTACGCATCGACGATGTACTCGTAACCGTCCCTAGCCTGGTTGGCAGCTTCCTCTTCCCACGATGGCGCAGCAAGCGTCCGCATTGCGGTCGTCAGCGCCTCGAGATCTAATAAGCCGTTCCTGCCACTGAGCAGACTGAAGTTGGTGGCAGCAGCGATGGCGCCCTCCTCGGTTCGGGCGTAGCCAACAGGCACACCGTTTGTTTCGTCAGTTGGACCCACCCCGCCGTCGGGACGAGCCACAGCTTGAGGAGACGTGTCGTTGCCACCGTCGTCGAGGATGAAGCCGAAGAGGATGCCGATCGCTACCCCGATTACGAGGGCTCCAACAAGCATCGCAACGCGCACTCTCGAATCAATAGCCATTCTGCAACTCCTTAGATGTTCTGTCCCGCTCCGTAGAAGAAGTTAATGATGGCCGCTGCTCCGCCGATCAGCAATGCAGCGAGCGCTGATACAGCAAAGGCGCGCTTACCGACGAAGGTCTGCTGGTAGTTGCTCGAGGTCGAACCGAGTCCCCACATCGCCGCCCCCACTACCAAGCCGATGAGACAGAAGATGAGACTGAAACCGGCGATCCCGTTCGTGAGGCTCTCGAGCACACGGCCCCCAGGGAGCTGGTTCGGATTCGGATCAAGATCCACCCGCTGAGCTAACAAAAAGAGACCTTTCATTGGCGGCGTTCCTCCTCCCATTTCTTACCGGGATCGTCCCGGGTCGGCAGTGATCCGGCTCACAAGAACCGGAGCGAGCGTTCGGCAACGCTGGCCCCCACGCTCCAACCGTGAGCAAATGCCAGAGCGGAGGTGATTGCGACGGTGGCGCCGAGGGCTCGACGAGATATGGTCATGTTGAGCCATCGGCCTCCTTGACGGGATCGCCACGACCGCTGCGTCGATGCCTCGGACGAAGAGGTGGGGATCGTGGCAGCCGGATCTGTGTCCTGCCTCGCGAGAGCCTCAGGGGCGTCACACACAGCCATTTCTGCTTCGGTCAAGACCTGCGTCGAAACGCCGGGCGTCGAGTGGTCGGAAGCTGAAGGACCGAGTGGGACCGGCAGGTCGTCATCCGCATCCCAAGAGAAAGGCTCGCGCGGGAGGCTCATAGGCGCCGCCCTTCTATTAGCCGGACGACTGCCTCAAGGACGCCAGCGGCCGTCCATGCCTTGACGACGATACCGTGGGCACAGAGGGCCGCGGCAAGGCTTTGATCGCGGCGCACGGTCTCGGCAGGCTCCTCGCAGTGGCATGCGGGCAGGAGGACCGCGAGCGGGGTCGCCCCGCGACAGATGAGGGCAGCGCGTCCTTCGGCGTCCTCGTCCACCAGGGATCCGAAGCAGCCACGTACCGTCCGGATCGAGATCGGCTCCGGCTTGGGGTGCTCTTCAATCGACTTGCGCCTTCGATTCACCATAGGAACCACATAGAGGCACAGAACGGGCGCCAGGAGAATTACGCCAGCCTTACTTTTTCCTTGAACCTCCTTACTTCAGGCTTTCAGATAGGAAATGGCAGGGTTCTTGGAGTACCTTCCAGTTACATGCAGAAACTGGATGCCGCGGGGCCGACGCCCCTTGTTCTCGAGATGGCCAGCGGAACCGCCTTAGTGCACGGCGAAGCCGTGGAGCTACCCCTCAGGGAGTTAAAGCTCCTAGCGGAACTGGCCAAGCACGTTGGGCAGCCCGTGGAGACCTCAGCACTCATCGCTGCCGCCTGGCCCGAGGCTCCGTGGACGACTCCCCAGGACCTCTACGTCCTTGTCTCCAAACTCCGCCGGCTAATAGATGGCACCAACAGGTTCGGGCAGAACATCCGCAACAGGAGGGGGTTCGGATACCTCCTCGATCTACCGGCCGGGGAAGTGGTCGTTCGCGCCGGCGCAGCCTCCGAGGACGACATGGTCATAGATCTGCGGGATGAGGAAGCACAGGAGGAGACTCCAGCTGGGGCCCAATCCGTGCCCCTCCAGCCATCGAGTTCGGCGACGACTACCCCCTTGCGCGAGGACGCCGAACCTTCGACCGTAGCGACGAGCCAATCCAGAGGGCTCCGCGTCATCCTTGCGGTTGCCCTGACAGCCCTACTGGTGGCCGTCTCGTGGGCCACTGGGTTCACTCTATCGAAGCGTTTCTCGAGACCTTCCGAAGAAAGAGCGGAGATTGCCCAACCCCCTTCATCAAGCGAGAAATCGTCGGCCAAGGCGGAGGAAGGGGAAACGCCCAATGCTGACAAGAAGGGTCCAGCTCGGAGCCGCAGAAGAGCAGAGCAAGGGAGCGGGAAGGATCCCAGCTCTGATCCATCGATCGCCTTCGCCGCTCCCCCACCGACGACGGCTTTAACCGACGGGTCGACTCCTGAATCTTCCGGTTCCGCGCCTGCCACCATCCAGGATCCGGCGGACAAGACCGAGCCGGAAGACTCGGATAAGGGTTGGAGAGTGCCAAACACGAAAGACCCGGCGCCGCCCCAGCTACCCCCCGCGCCCACCCGGTACCTCTATCACCTGGTGCACGCGAAGACCGGTGATCACCTCGTCACCACAGACTCGAACACCGCCAGCGATCACGAGGCGATGGGGTACCAGGGAGGTGCGATCGCTCGCATCTACACCTACCAGGAAGACAACACCAGGGGCGTCACCACCAACCACGGGACCGCATACGTCTTCATCTCCTCTGCACCGAAGACCGCACCGGCCTCTCGAACGCTCCCACTCTGGTACTCGACGGACAACGATGGGGACTTCTTCTACACAACGATCGAGTCCGAGGCGAAGCAGAGCGGCTGGGCTGGCTCGCTGATCGGCTACGTGAGGTCCCTTTGAGGATCGGCTTCATCCGCGGCCTCTTCTCCAGCGCGTGCGTTGTAATTTTCATCAGCGGGATCCTCGTTCCACCTGTCGCCGCGGCGCCGACCTGTCTGGGAGACGCGGCGACGAATCCTGACCTCATCGGGACGAAAGGCAAAGACACCCTCGTGGGCACGGCGGGAGCCGACGTCATCATCGCAAGAAGTGGCGACGACCAGATAAGGGGTCGTGGAGGCGACGACAAGATCTGTGGCGGTGACGGCAACGACACGATCTCCGGAGACGCGGGCTTCGACCAGCTGAATGCCGGCACGGGTTCGGACGCAAGCGTCAACGGTGGTCCAGGCGATGACCTCTTGTTGGGCGGGACGGGCAACGATCATCTGGCAGGAGGGCTCAAGAACGACAAGTTGACCGGTGGACCCGGGGACGACCTTCTTTCAGGGGGCGCAGGGGTTGACTACGTCCGCTACGACTCGGCACCCGCTACCGGAGTGATCGTGGATCTCATCAACCTCACGGCCAAAAGCGGGCCCGGAAGCGACACCCTTGTCGCTTTCGATGGCGTGTCCGACGTAGAGGGCGCGTACGGTTCCGCCTTCGGCGACACATTCATTGGCAGCCAAGGCGACAACCGGTTTATCGGAAACTCTGGAAATGACACCTTCTTCGCGAGCCTGGGGGCCGACCTCTTGAGCGGGGGTGATGACGCCGACAGCGACCACGTCTCTTTCCAGAACCTGAGCGCCACCGACGGAGTCGCTGTGGATCTAAAGAGTGGTTCGGTTTCCTGGGGAGGGGAGGCACCAACGACCCAGCAGCTCTCGTTCATCGAAAATGTCACCGGCTCCCCGGGCGCGGACCACGTCGCGGGAGACGAGTTGGACAACGTCATCTCGGGTGGTGGTGGGTCCGACACCCTGGGCGGCGGAGAGGGAATGGACCGGATCTCCGGAGGGCCGGGGAATGACTCCATCAACCTCGGTACTGGGCGGGACCGGGGCTTCGGGAAGGACGGCAAGGATCTCCTTGCTGGAGCCGACGGCGGCGACACGATCTTTGGCGGGGCTGGTGCGGACGCGCTAAGACCAGGCGCTGGTAACGACATCGTCTACGGAGCCGGCGGACGGGACACCATCTATTGGTCGGCCGGTGCTGACGAGCTTCATGGCCAGAACGATTCCGATGAGATCCACGGCGGTGAAGGCAGGGACCTGCTATCAGGCGAGGCGTCGTCGGACAAACTATTGGGTGGGGCAGCCAACGATGTCTTCTATGGAGGGCGAGGAACGGATGTCTGCCGCCAACACGGTGGTCGCGGAGCGAAACACTCCTGCGCGAAGTAAGACTCCCTAGAGCTCTATCGAGCGTTCCCTTACCTCTACCTCCCGATCATGCGAGGACCTCGTAAGGTTCTCGATGTGAACCTCCGCACGGCCACGTTCCTGCTCCTGGTCGAGGCTTTCATCCAGCTTGCCGAGCGCCCGCTCCCGATCCGTCACTCCCCAGCGCTCGCGGTACCTCTCGATAGCCCGGACCGCCTCGTGCCACACGGCACGCTCAGACGGTTTCAACGGCCGCTCACCCACCGCCTGGGTGAGGTATTGCGGCATCGACACCTCAGCCGCCAGGGCCTGCTGCTGCTCTCGCCACCAAAGCTCACGGCCGAGAGCATCCAGGCGCCGAATGCTTGGGGCGTTCTCGAGCAGCCAAGACTCCCGCCTCGCATGGAGGGCGGCGACCTGTTCTTCTCTCCGGGCCACCTGCCTAAGTCCCATCTCCACCTCCCTGGCGCCTCCCATGGCGTCCGCCACACGTCGTTGTGACCCTCGGACCTCCGCTCGGTCGCGCCAGCGCTTAAGAGGACCCATCCCATCGAGCTTTTTGTCGATGCTTCTTGCTATGTGAGCCTGCCTTCGCAGCAGCTGTTCGAGCTGGCGACGTTCTGACTCCAGTTGTGCAGCCTCGCCCGCCACGCTTCTAGGCATCGAGTCGAGGATGCTCCTCGTCTTGTCCCACTCAAGGCGAAGCTGCTTCATCGTCATGCTCCGGATCTCTTCATGCTCGTAAGAGTCCAGCGCCAGATCCTTGGCTCGGCTCCGTCCCACCGCAGCTACAAGCTCCTTCATGGGGTCCTCGATACCCGCCACCTGGCCGCCCAGTTCCTCACGGTCGGGGTCGATGCCAGCGACGACGTAGAGGCGGTTGTCGTTGCGACCTCTGGACATCGCCACGTAGGTCCATTCCCGGTAGAGGGTCTGGTCGGCGAGGACCAACGCCTTGTCGGTAGTCATCCCCTGCGCCTTGTGGCCTGTCATTGCGTACGCGTGGGTGAGGTGACCCTCTCCGAGATAACTCCGGGGAAGGGTGACGGTAGAGCCGTCCTCCCGCCGCATGGCGATCTCGTTCCCCTCGAGATCGACTGACTCGACGATTCCTCGGGTGCCGTTCTTGACGTTAAGGCCACGGCTGTTCTTGAGCGTCATGACGCGGTCCCCCCTTGCAAATGAGCGTCCATCAACCTCCAGCGAGGACTCGCCGAGCTTTCCTGCAGCGGTCATCAGCGAACGAGCCCGATCGTTGAGGTCTGCGACATCCGACCTCCGGGCTGCGATCATCACGGCGGGCTCTTTGTCACCCTGGCTGGCCCACCAGTCTTGGATGAGGCGTTTGCGTGTCTCCTCAGAAGACTGCGCTATCACCACTCTGTCGTGAGCGACATAAGCATCGATCGCGTCCCTAGCCCGCCCCTGTCGGATGAGGTCAAGGGCGTCGCGCTCCCAACCGAACGGCTGACGTCTGACCTCTGAAAGCTCGATCGCAGGTAGACGGTTCTTGATGCCTCGAAAAGCTCCCCCTGCCTCTATCTCCGGAAGCTGCCGGTCATCCCCCACGAGAACGACCTTGGCCCGGGCCAGCTCCGCGTGTTCGAGAAGACGATCGAGGCTGCGGGTGCCGACCATGGCGGCCTCGTCCACCACGACCACGGACCCGCTCGCCAGACCTCCCGTCGGTGGCTGCTCGAGATCCTTGAGGAGACCCGTGACGGTGTAGCTCTGGATACCGGAGCCGAGTTGCAGCTCCTCTGCTGCCCGGGCCGACAGGGAACATCCGATGACCCGGTGCCCTGACTCTTCCCACGCCTCCCGTGCGGCATCGAGGGCAAACGTCTTTCCCGAACCGGCCTTTCCCACGACCACCTCGACGCCCTGACCCGAGGTGGTAAGGCGGCCCACCATCGCCCGTTGGTCGGCGTACAGCGACGGTCGCCTGGCCAAAGCCGCCGCCATCCCTTCGGGGGTCGCTACCCCGCTCCCCTCCAGGCGGCGCTCTATGGCTCGTTCGATCACCCGCTGCTCCACCGCCAGCATCTCCTCCGTCGAGTAGCGCCGCTCCTGGACGCCGGCCGGGATCACGCGCCCGTCTGAGACCCTGAGACTGTCCTTGGCCGTCAGCCCCTCGCTACGGACGGCCAAAGGAATCACGCGCTCGGAAACGAGGAATGCGTCAGCGAGCCGCTCGATGTCCTCGACTGTTGCACCGGACGGCAGTTGGCAGCAGAACCCTTGGATCGCCTCGCGGCGGGTGAAGGTGCTCGCCTGTGCTGTGAGCCCAGTCGCTCCAGCGAGTTCGGCTTCGATCAGTCGCTGCTCGGAGCCGGTGGGACTTCGATAAGCGCCACGGCCCAGGACTTCGGAGAGCGCGGTCGCATCCAGCCCCAGACGCTCGGCTCGCTCTTTCCACTCCGGCAGGAGATCGTTCGGCGTGATTCGATAGTCCTTGGCCTTGCGGGAGGTGACGGCCGCGACCTGAGCCGCCCTCGCGCTAGTCTCGTCCGCCCTGCCAACCACCGTCTCGATCTCGGTTCGCCTTTTGGAAAAGGTCCGGATGACCTCGCGCGAGACGCCCTCGAGATCCGCCGATCCCCTCCGGACGGGCGTCCACGCGACGCCTAATCGGCGGGTGAGCTCTGCCCGAAGGTGCGCTTGATAGAGGTAGCCGGCGGTCTTCGCGTGGACGTAGAGCTGGCGCGCGTCTAGCGCTCCCCAACGTCCGTCTTCTCCCTTGAGCATGTTCGCGACCAAGACGTGGGTGTGGAGGAGCGGATCGCCCGCCCGGGAGGTGCGGTGCCTGAAAGCGGCACCGACGAACCCCTCCGAGCGGATCCTGTTCTTGCCACCCTTGCCCCGGCGGGCGTCCGACGCCTGTCGCTCCATGTAGGCCAGCGCCGCGGCAACCGCTGCATCGTGAGCGGACACCACCTCGTTGGAGGCTTCCCTGCCGCCGAGAGCGTGGAGCAGTGCCACCGACTTGGGTGCCCGGAACGTGAGATCGAATCCTGGAACCCGTTCTCTCTTGGTGGGCTTCCCATTCATGAGGCGCTCGCCTGTGGCCGGGTGGAATCCATTGAGCACCGCTCGAAGCTGCTCCTCGTCCACCTGTCCCTTGAGCTTGAGGTTCATAGCTCCACTCGACACCCAGTAGCCCGGTGCCTCACCGGAGTTCGTGTAGTAGTCCTCGACGCCTCTCGCGACCGAGTTCAGGTAGTAGAGCTCACCGCCCTTGCGGAGCTTTCCGATATTGAGGATGTTCGCCACCTCGCCCTCGAACGATTGCCAGACGGTGAGTAAGCCCGATGCCGAGGCAGATTTGAATTACGCCAGCCCTACTTTTTCCTTACTTCGCACCGGAGGGTGCAAGTCTGTGCTCGTCGATCGCGGGTCTCGGGCGGCGAGGTCTTGGAGCTCTGTGGTCTTGGTCACTCGAAGCTGCCTCAGGGTCTTCGTAGCTTGGTCAGTACATGGCCGCTGGAAGGAGGCTCTAGATGACTCACGACGAGCTGGCTGGCTACGCGCTGGTGGCGGGATACGGGCTCATGCTTGTGGGAGCGATCAAGGTCTTCGGGCTCAGGCGTGTGCTCATGGTCATCCTCGGGATCGTGTTCCTCGGGGTCGGGATCGCATTCGGGACCTTCAGAGGCGTTACGAACCGCCGCTACTAGACGGGGGGGGAGTGGCGGATTGTGCATCGTCCTCTCGGCGGGTAACGCTTCGAGGGCCATCGCTCCTTCGTCATGTTCTAGCCCTCGGGCGGGCTTAGCTCGTTGCTGCGGGCAGTAGCGTTTTTTGTGTCCGGGACGTCACCGATGTCTCCGGAACGGCTGTCACACATCTCCCCGGAACGCTCTGTCTCCGATGTCTCCGGGTCGCACACCGGACCCTCGGCCACCAACCGAGCCCCCCAGGACGGTGACGTAAGGAAACTTCAAGGAAAAAGTAAGGTCGGCGTAATTCAATTCGCCGGCGCTAGGTGTCTACATACGCCTTATCGGTGCTGCAGTGGCACCGGAAAGGAGGACGCAAGTGGACACGAAGAACGTGGTGGTCTTGGTGGGCCGGCTGGCGGCGGATCCGGAGCTCCGCTACCTGCCGAATGCAACCCCGGTGGCGAACTTCGCCGTCGCCGTCAATCGCAGCTCCCGCAAGGCCGACGGCAGCTTCGAGGACTCGCTCGACGGCTTCTTCGACTGCGAGCTGTTCGGCGGCCAGGCCCTGGCGCTGGCCGAGAACGCCGGCAAGGGAACCGAGGTGCACCTGACCGGCTCGCTGCTGCAGAAGAAGTTCCAGACGAAGGGCGCCCAGTCCCGGACCATCTCCAAGATCGAGATCCGGGTGTCGACTGTCGCGCCGGCTCTCCCAGCGGCCAAAGAGACCCCAGCGACCGAGCAGGCCCCAGCTCCCCAGCCGGCCTAGTCGACTGCCCGAGTCGTGCATCCGGCTCCGCTCCGCACCGCGACCACGGTGACGGGACATTCGGGCGGAACGTGAGGTGGCGCCGGCACTTCCCATACGGCGGCGCAGGGCGCGTGCACGGTGAGCTGGTGGGTGGTGAGGAATGGATCGGCTTCCACGTTGGTAGCTGCGCCGGTTGCCGAGGCTAGGCTGGTGAACATGCTAGACGAAGAACGCGACCCAGAGCGTGGTGGCGCAGCCGCCGCCAAGCTCAAAGGGCTGGGCGTCAAGGGCGTCCTGATAGGTGCCGCCGAACAGGGCTTTCATCACCCAAGTCGTCTGCAAGATGCCTGAGTGCTTCTGCCCCGAGGAACTCGGGGGAGCCTGTTACTTCGAACCAGTAACGGATCAACTGACCGACTGGATGCCGACCCACGAGCACTTTCCTCGCCCGAAGAGAGAGGGCGGACATCGGGATCTCGACAACACCCTTTTGGCACACCGTCTCTGCAATCGGGTTGACTACTCCAAGAGCATCGGAAGGCCGTACGCGAAAGACCTCGCAAGGGTCAAGGCAGCGCGAAAGGAAGCAATCCGGAGCGCGAAGGAGAATTAGCTCACCGCAACCGATGGGAGGCGCAGCGAGGCTGACGAACCCCCGCCTCGAAGGCGCTGTCGATCGTTTGGCGTGACTCCGGCTCGCCGAGACCACACGCCAGAGCGATCATCAGTAGCAGCGGCCGTGCCGCTGTCTCCAGCAGTTCCCCACCGCCCACGAGCTGCGCTAGAGCAAACGCCGAGCGGTTGAGCTGATGGTTGCGTGTACCCACTTGCGCAGCACGGAGTCGATCGAGCTCATCGTGCAGCACGGCGAGGCCGTAAGGCGTCCCGTCACCTTCAAAGTCGATCTCCCTGACGACATCGAGAGCGGCGTAGGTCCGCTCAGGTTGCTTCAACCATCCCGGAACTGGAGCAGGCTCCCGGTTGGCGTCGATCCACTCGTAGCGCGATTCGCTCCGGTGGACGCTCGGCGGGGCGACGATGTAACCGCCGTTCGCTCGCAGGTCAACCCCCGGGAGCTCGTCCTCGATCCCCGGAAGCCGTCCCGCGCTGTTGCCGAGCGATGGGTCCTCCGACGCGTAGACGAGGTGTAGGCCGCCGCCTCCGGTCAAGCCGGTGAACGTCGGCAAGGGGCAAGCGTCCACGAGACGACCGAGCGAGGCCAGGGCGGTCGGGAGGTCGACATCGATCACCGCGATGCCGGAGGCCGCTCCCGTGGCGATCCCGACGTTCGCGCTGCGCCACCGACGCCACCAACTCTGAATCGTGGCCTCGTCCGCCGTCGCCACGTAGAGACCCCGACGAACGAGCGGGTGCTTGCCCGGACTCGAGCAATCGCCTCGTCCGCAGGTACAAGCCCCGTTCACGATGCCGTGCAGCGGGAACACCCGCCAGCCACGGTGGGCGTAGCCCAGAGCTGCGTCGCGCAACTCGTTCACGACGCCTCCTGCTCATAGGCACGGCCGTACACCGATGTCGGATGCACGCCAAGCGCACAGCAGACGCGATCCACGAAGAGCCCGTCAAAGCGCTTGCGGTTCTTGATCGCCTGGGCGTTGGTACCAAGCTCGCGGTAGAACTCACGCTTGCTCGGAGCTTGGGCGGCACGGGATTCGATCAACTTCATGAGCGGCTCGGGCGGATAGCTCTCCATGACCGTCTCTTCGTGCGGGCCCAGCACCAGAGATGCGACCGTCTCGCCGAAGGCCCGGCGGAACCCGGGCGAAGTCTTGGTGAAGCCGTTGAGGACGTTCACGACGTAGCCTTTGTCGTAGCCGATGTGCTCCGCGAGCTCACCTACCTCGAGCTCGAGGGACGCGAGCAGGATCTTTATCGTCTTGCGGTCGACCTTATTCACGATCCCACCTCCTCAAGGTAGGTGTCGCAGCGGTCGGTCAACTCGGCCACCAGAACCGAAGCGTCCGAGAATCCGTCATCTTCCAAGCGATCACGAAGGCCGGCCAGTGTGGATGCCAGAAGCACGATTACGAGATCGCCCAGGTCGGGCGTCGCGTCTGTCCTCATCGTTCCACGCTCCAGCTCTCCACGAGCGTCGCTACGAAGGCCTCGTGAAGCCGTGCGATCGCCTCTGCTTGCTCGATCGAGTCTGCAGCCCCGATTCTGCCGCAGGCCTCGCACTCGGCCTCGAAGGCCGTGCCCCGCTGGTAGGCCCTTACCTGGTGAGCAACTTCGTCCTCCTCGCCACAGGACGACCCTGAGAACTCAAGATCGGCCTCATCGTCCAGCAGAGACCAGTCGTCGGTCAGCATGGCGTTCCACTCCCGGGAGGAGAAGAGAGCCTCGTAACCGATGGTTTCTTCCACGTCTGCCTCCTTGTTGGTCGACGGCTTTCGCCGTCCGCGGGAGCGCCGGCCATCAGTGGAGGGGTCAAGGGTGTGGTTCCGCTTTCGGTCGGTCGCTGCGCGCTGCGACCTCAAGCGGCAAGACCCGAAGGTCGGAAGCCGAAAGCGGAAGTCATCACGCAGTGACGCGAGTACCGGTGCTCTAGCGAGGAACGGAGCGCCCTTGACGCCGCAGCGGCCGGTGCTAAAAGAAAAGGGCCGGCGACCAGGAGGTCGAAGGGGAAGGTCGGTTACGTGGCGACACCGAGAGAACTGGCCAGTCTCCAACCCGACCAGGTCAGGTTCACAAACTATGGCTGGTTCCTTTCGTCGCACCGCCCACCTAGGCTTAGCTCGTGGCAAAAACGCTGATCGAGCAGGTCGAGGAAGACGCTCTAGACAGCAAGAGGAGCGTCGCCGACGCCCTCAGGAAGTGCATCGCGCTCGGCGGAAGAGCCGGAAGCGAGGAGCTCCGAGCGTGGGCGAGCCGCGAACTCCAGGGCTACGACAAACAAGAAGACGTGCCGGAGTATCGGATCATCGCCGCCCCCATCGTCATCGACGGTATGACCGGGAACGCACTCGTTGAGCGTCAGCAAATCAGCACTCATGACCTGCCAGATGTGGCTCAAAACGCCGACATTTCCGAAACTCTCCCGCTGATGAGTGGCATAGGCGAATTGGAGGAACTCGCGCGCCGCGCCAGGGAGAAAGACGAGGGCGTGATGCTCGGGCTACCTGGCGGGGCGACGTTAGCGAAGCTCATGACTCACGAAATGGGAGACCCCTACCGAGCGGTCCAGCGCGTGTACTGGAACGCGTCGCCTACAGCCGTCTTCGGCGTTGTGGATCGAGTTCGCACGAAGCTTGTAGAGCTCGTGGCGCAGATTCGCTCAGACACGGGCAGCGCGGCCGACCCTCCGGGGGATGCCGTCCAGAATGCAGTGAACGTCGTTATCCACGAAAAGAAGTCCCGAGTAACCGTTAACACCGCGCAGTCGTCAGGCTCGGGACAAGCGACGGTGAGTCCTCCGCCTGAGATATCACCTCCATGGTGGAGAACGACGAAAGCCATCTGGGCATTCGTCGTCGGGGCCGCCGGGATCGCCGCGGCGGTATTCGCGTACCTCCAGTTGACCGGTTGATCACGGTGTCTGACGCGCGGAGATGGCGCCGCGGACCGCGGGAAGGTCATGTCCGATGCAGTACCTGACGCAGTCGGCAAGCGAGGACATACTCCTGTTCGAGGGCCAGATGAGTCTGACACCCGGTGACCAGGGCGAGCCGATCACGGCCGAAGGTCGCGTCTGGTTCAAGTGGGAGCCGTCGCCACGCCCGTACTTCGGGCTGCACAGCAACGACGCACAGCTTATCTTCGGACGCGAGGAGGCGACGGTCGTGCTCCATCCCGACGAGGTCCAGTTGGCGACGAGCAACGTCGCGATAGGCGGGGCAGGAGAGTTCCCGGTGCACGGCACGATCGAACGGGTCTCGCTCGGCGACGCGGAGTCGCCTCTAGCGAGCGTCATGTTCCACGTCACGAATTTCACGAACTACGCGGGAGGTTCGCTCTCGTTCGATGTCGGGGAATGGCGGATAACGATCACTCCGGCGTCCGGCATCACGTCGCTGATCGCGGAACTGCGCTATCGCGGGGGGTTCGGAATCACTCACATCGGAAAGATCGAACGTCAGGACGGGGGCGTCTTCGTGGCCGATGACGTCACCGGGTTGCTCTCGTTCCTGTTCCTGTTGTTGTCGTTTGCGCGGGGCCTGTGGACCGGCCCTATCCTCCCCCTCGGCATAGGTGCCAACGGCCAAGTCGTGTGGCAGTCGTGGGGAAGCTGGAAGCTCGGGCGCTGGCGTGGGATGCCGACGTGGTTCGACGAGCTCATCCCCAACGCACTCGGTGCCATCGCGCCGGAGTTTTGGCGTCGTTGGGAGGATCCGCAGTGGCATCGCCCGCTTCAGACCCTGGTGTCGTCGCTCGTTGAGACCAATACGACGCCATCCACCGAGGTGCGTCTGTTGATAATCCAGACGACCCTCGAGCTCCTTAGCTGGATGCTGTTGGTCGAGACGCAGCAGGTCCACAACAGAAGGAAGTTCGACAAACTCTCAGCTGCAGACAAGATCAGAGCGCTACTCTCTCATTACGACGTGGGCTACGCTATCCCCCAGGAGCTAGCAGCGCTGAGCAGCCTCACCTCCGCGCGGCGGTACAAGGATGGCCCCGACGCCTGCACACAGTTGAGGAACGGTCTGGTGCATCCCCACGAGAAAGGTCGGCGGCGAGTCGAAACCCTCTTGGTCCAAGAGAAGTTTGAGGCCGCCCAGCTCCTCCACTGGTTCGCCGAGGTCGTGTTCCTCAAGGACCTGGGCTACAGCGGCAAGTACGGGAACCGACTCAGACTCCCCCGGTGGTCAGGAGACCTCGATGACCTCCCTTAGCCTGCCGAGAGGCTAGAACAGCGACGATTGCACGCGGGGTCGGAACAGGTCGGCAATCTCGAGCAATGTGATGACGCCACCCATCATCAGGTCGGGGTTGTACAGGGTCACGCCTCGGACCGGACCTTTGCCGACTCGGTTGTAGCCGAGAGCGTCGTAGTACCAGCCTCGCTCGGGGAATCCGGTCCAGTGGTCGCAGGGCTCGGAGCTCCGCGGAACCTCCTCGGCGATCCACGCTTCAACGGCCTTGGCGTCGGTCAGATCGAGCAACCTCGGTAGCGGGTCGTAGCTGCCCGACCCGCCGCACAGGTCGCAACCGTCCACGCTGTTGCGAACGTCCAAATCGTCAACATCATCGTCATCACCGGTGGCGTAGGAATGCGACTCGTAACCCTGGAAGCCGTGATCCGCGTCGCTTTCATGGTCTTGATCTGCTCTTGCCTTTCCTCCGGGCGTGGTCGCAGCCGCAGGACCGACCGCGTCCCGGCTAAGACTCGGGCAACGACGCGCGAAGCCGAGGTCTTGGATGCGATCGAGCACCGCCTGCCGAACGATGATGGGTATCGAGTCAATGGAGCCATCGACGATGCCGACGCGCAGCTGCTCCCTGCGACGGTTGTTGTCGTCGCGCTCGTCACGGCACTCGTCGTGGATGTAGTGGTTGATCTCGTCTACACAGCTCGCATCCTCCGGAAGAGGAGGGAGCGGCTCGTGGCACCAGTAGCACAACCGATGCTCGTTCATTCGAACTCAACCCCTCGGCTCGGGAGGGGCCACTCATGCGAGCAGTCGCCGCACCACAGTCTCGGACGCTCGCCGTCGTCGTCGAAAGAATCCGTGAGCGCCTGAAAGACCCGCACCCCGTCCGCATCGACCCGAAGCAAGCGACGCCTTGCCACGACGTCTTCGTGGTGTTCGATCCGATCCGAACCGCAGTGCGGACAAACCGCCATCACGCCACCTCGTTGACTTGAAGAGATGTGCACTGCCTGTGGTCCACCAGCGCACCGACGAAGTCCCAGTAAGTCGCAGTGCGATGCGATCTGGTAATCGAGGTCGAAACGGTGGTCACGAACAACGAGCCAGTAGCCGATCGGTCCCCAGCCACCGATGTCTCTGACGGTGACGTCCTCGTAGTCATCGAGTGACTCGGCGAACCGGGTCACTTCCTTCTCGAGTAGTGCCATTGCGCCCTCCTCCTTGGTCGACGGCTTTCGTCGCCAGGAGCGCCGGGCATCAGCGAGGGGTCAAGGGAACCGCAGCAGGCGGCGGCGAGGATAAGGAGCGCAGCGATACCGGAGCCACCTTGTCCCCGCAACGTCCGGTGCTAGACGGAATAGCAGCCGTCGGCCTGGAGGGGCCACCGACGGGCGAGGTCAGGAGGCCAGTGACCAGGTCAAGATGTCAAGGAGACGCAGATCTCTCAGGTCCGCAGCCCTGTTTCCGGCGTCGCCACCGCTTCGAAGCTGGTCGCGAAGGTTCTTCAGTGAATCTCGGTTACGGACCAAGTCCAATCTGATCGCTTCCCAGTAATGCTCGCGGATACCACTCCAGCGCTTTGACTTCGCTATCAGATCTTCGGCCGCTGATCGTGCTGCCGGCAGATAGAGCTGCTGGAGACGCGAATCAAGGATCGGATACAGGTCCGGTCGCTTCACATGTAGAACCTTGTGTACCTTACCCATAGAGACACCCTTGGGCCGGTTACCGAAGAAGTGCATGTAGAACCTATTGGCCGCGTCGTACTCCTCACCGATTACCGAAGCATCGCAGAGTGCGAGATCCAACTCGCTGGGGACCACCGCCCACGGCGCGGTCTTCGACATCTCTAGGAACCACTCCAGCTCTTCTTCGCTGATCCTGGAGGCAATCACGCGAGTACGCACAACCTCTTCCCGACTTAGCGCGTTCGGATCTCCACGGTCTGCAAAATCGTACTGTCGAATCGTCGCGGCGTGCCCGTTGACACATTCAATGACCGTCGCCAGAGCGTCGCTGACCTCTCGTCCAGCCACCGTCACGGCGACGAGAGACCGCGGTCCCTGTCGCTCCACAGGAGTGGACACTGTTGTTGATTTGCCAGCGGAAACCGGCCGATTGATGTCCTCAGGCAGAAGCCTTACGAGGTTGTCTTTCGTCGGCGCGTCAACCGAAGAGAGGCGATTCGCCTGCTGAATCACAGCTGATTCGAATAGGTGACGCACCAACCGGGCGTTCCCCGATTCGGCTTCCGAGCCGAGCGATTCGATCTCAACGCGAAGTCTCCCCAGGGTCGCGACATCCACTTCGTACCCCTCTCGTGTTGCCATGGATGCAAAAATGGCTACGAGCTCGACGGTCGAATAATCCTCGAAAACCAATGTCCGCTTAAAGCGGGAGGCCAGACCGGGGTTGGCATCGACAAATCGCTCCATGCGGTCCGTGTACCCCGCTGCGAAGACCACGAGTTCCTCTCGGTGGTCCTCCATCAGCCTCACCAAGGTGTCCAACGCCTCCTGACCAAACGAATCCTGGTCTCCTTGATCCAGTGAATATGCCTCATCGATGAACAACACTCCGCCCATAGCGCGCCCCATTACCTCAGTCGTCTTGATAGCGGTCTGGCCGGAGTAACCCGCCACCAACTCTGCTCGTGAGGCCTCGATTACTTGGCCTCGGGGGACAACCTTCAGCGCTGCGTATAGATCTCCCATCAGGCGAGCAACAGTCGTCTTCCCGGTCCCGGGACTGCCGGCGAAAATCAAGTGTTGAGTAAAGTCCCCGACGGGCAAACCTTGTTCCTTCCGAAGTTTCTGCATCCTGAGAAGGTTCACAATGTCTCGGACCTCCTGCTTCACTGACTCGACGCCAACCAGGGCTTGCAGCTCATCGAGAATCTCTTCGGCCGAACGCGGTCGCCTCGTTCCGACGTCTCCGACGGATGGGGCCGTTTCAGTGGAATCATCCGACCAAGGAATTCCATGCGAAGACAGTTCAGATCGCAGATCCTCTTCCAGAGTAGACAGTGCCTTCAACTCATCGTCCCCGATGTGGTCGTCAACGGCGCAAATCATTCGAGCAAACTCCAAGACAGCTCCGGCGACTTCACGTGAGGTCCTCGTGCCAGCAAGAGCATCTCTTCCGGCCAACGAACCTACGTACAAAATCTTGCCGTCTAGCGGACGGTCCTTGAAAACTTCCTTGAAGCTGTCCCTGCGGACCATGTTCAGGGCCTCCTCCGGGGTTGTGTCCGGAAGCAGCCGCCCAAAGAGGTCGGCCATCACAGACAGTTCTTCGCGGGCGTTCGCCGAATCCACTGCTGCAAAGGAAGTCGCGATGCGCAGCGCTTCCTGCGCTACGACTCCCTCGGCCGTCAACTTTCCAGCTAGCTGCTCGAACATTTCTGGCGAAGCCGCAGCCAAGAAGGCTGCCTTCAGCTTGAGGTAGCCCCTGGCGACAGTCTTGCGTTTGGCGTCGAGATCTGGGTCATTTGGTGGAAGCTGGGACACAGCCGGTCGAGTATCCGGTGCCTCGCGAGGACCGACCCACGTCCCAAGTCGTTTCTGCGCTGCAACATCTAGGAGGGTGGCGAACAGTTCCGTGGTACCTCGTTCAAGCTGAACCAGGATTGGCGTCTTGCGGTTGTAACGGTGGAACTGCAACCCGTCTTCGAACACTTTGATGTCGAGGAGATTGCGAAAGTCCAGGAGTTCCGTGGTGCTGGTCCCCGTGAATATGCACCTCTGTGAAGTGAGCACGAACGTACCCGTGTCGCCGACTTCGATACCAGTGGTCACTACACGACCGCGGGACTGACCAACGTAGGTCCTGATCCCGGTCTTTCCGATTGGGATGCTCACACCCCCGCCGGTACGTTGATAGGAACGCGCTACCTTCATCAATTGAGCCCCGGTTACCTCATAGTGCACGAGCTCGCCTGAGGCGAGGTTCATGATGTTGCGGGACGAGGTCGCCGAAGGCAGAATGCCTCGCCGAGCATCAGCCAAGAGAGCATCATGAGCGTCCTGCTGGGCGCGAGCCCTTTTGTCCCCGCAGTCATCGCATAGGCGTTTGCCCCCCATGCGGTCCATCAGCCCGAGCTTCTTGCCACAGGATGCACAGGTCGCCGCCATCTTCTTCCCCCGTCCTCGCTTCGGTTTCTAGACCGTACACATCCTCTGAGACAGTAACTCCCGCGCCGGCTGAGGAGGGTTACTCGGCTGCTGGACCGACGGCCGAGAAAGCATGCATACCCCAAGATCGATTCATCCAATCCAGCCCGATACAGTTGCCCCATGCCCACACAGTGGCGACCGCTCCGATGGACCGAAAGGCTGCGCGAAGAGGTCGAACGGCTGACCACCAACCGTCCAGCTCGCGTGGTATCCCTCTTCGATGGCAGCTCGCAGGACGTGGCCCCAGTGGAGGAGATGAACTTCCCAGTTGGAATGAACGAGAGAGACACGCAATCGATCTCATGACAATTCACGGGTACGTGTTCGAAAAGAGTGAGTCCATTCTGTGGGTCTGGGGCCGAAACCTGTCCTTCAGACGCGCAGACGCCTCCGGTAGCCAGCCGGACGCGTCTGAGTAGAAAACAGCTACGCGCTCTGTCGCTCCTCGGCCGAGGACGCAGCTGAAGGACCGTCCAAGCCGACGCCGAGCTGTCGGCGGAGCTCTTTGCGACCTCCGCGGTGGCGAACTGGAGATCGTGACCTACGTGGGTCACCTGGATCTCGACGCTTGTTGCCATGGTGTCCTGCCAGCTTTCGCTGGACGAGCTTGCCGGCCACGAAGATTCGCATCCCCACTACCTCCGTCTTCGGTCGGTCTCCTCGCTGCGCACTCGGAGCTCCAACCTCGACGACAAGATCCTCTGCACGCGAGAAGAGCCCGGCCGAAGCCGGGCTCTGGGAGAACGCTTGTCTAAGCGCTCTGCTTCTCGGGGCTCGCCTTCTCCACCTGAGCCGTCGCGAACTGAAGGTCCGGCCCGACGTGGGTGACCTGGATCTCCACGACCGTGCGCTTCTGACCTTCGGTCTCGAAGAACCTTTGGATCAGCTTTCCGACTACAAGAACACGATCGCCCTTGTGGAGCGACCGGGCTGCGTTCTCGGCGACCTTCCGCCATGCCGTGCAGCGGAAAAACCCGTCGTTGACATCCTGCCACTCGCCGTTGTGCTTGGAGCGGTGGCTGACCGCGACGGTGAAGCCTGCGAGGGCCGCGCCACTCTGGGTGTAGCGGAGCTCGGGATCGTCAGTGATGTTTCCCACGAGGACTACCTGGTTCATGGTGCTATCTCCTTCTGCGCCTTCTGTGGCGCTTAGCCGTTCTTACGGCCGTGAAGAAGGGCGGTGTTAGCGCAGGAGGTCAGGGGAACCGCGTAGCGGCGGGAGCATTAAGGAGCGTCAGCGGTAAGCGGGCCGCCTTGAACTACGAAGCGACCGTCCTAGCGTGCCGGAGTAAGAGAACGGATCAGCCACAGATGCGAAGGAGAGGACGAGCTGAATCAGATCTAGGAGGATGGATCTCCGCTCACGACGTAGTCCGCGCGTTCACGCGGGTACCCGCCCGGGGGCGGACAAGTGGCGGCCGAAGGTGGCGTCGTAACAGAACGGCGGTCGGTCGAACCGGAAACGGTGAGCATCGCGTCGCTCGTCATGCAGCACGCTGCGTGAGCACCGTCATACTGAACGGGCCATGGTCACTGCCGCTCCAGAATTACCAGCGGAAGTACTCGATTACGTTCGCGGCGTATTCGCCGAATGCAAGAGACGGGCCGCCTCCAAGATGTCCCGTATGCCGACAACCCACGAGACGGCGCTCGACTTCTCCCTAATCGAAGGCATCTCAGCTTTGGGCGCTCCGCAGCAGCTAGGCGACCGGTGGGTGATCCGGCTCGACGCCCACTATCTGGGCGGCGGGCGCCACTTCGGCGAATGGGAAATCGGTGACATCGGTTTGATCGTCGTCATTCGAGAACATGGAACCGTGCGCCTCAGAAAAGTGGCTATCTTGCAGTGCAAGCGTCTTTACCCGAACGAGCAAGCCTTCGAGGAAGATACTCCGCTTGACTACGCAATCGGGTTTGCGCGCTTGATGCCTGACGACGTGACCGCGTTAGCGGCCGAAGAACAAAGGCTGTTCACCTTCACTACTGACTCGCGATACCGCGCCCTCTCGGTAGCGGATAATCAATACCAAGTGATAGAGGAGTACGAGGAGCAACATCAGATCCCGGTTCACTACCTCCTTCACCACCCATTAGAGATTCCTTGGGAGCAAACCATCCCCTTACCGACCATCGTCGATCTTGAATCTCGCGAATGCCGTCTTGGGGCAATGGTCACGCGGTCTCGCGATGTCCGAGCGTCTCTTGACGAAAAGCTACCGGCCTATCGTCCGACCTTCTCCGACCTTTCCGGAAATGGGTGGCCACTTGAGCAGTTCGTAGCCGACGAGCTCCTCACCTGCCGAGAAGGGTACATCGCCCAAGGACCAAACGACTCGGGGCTCTTCCAAGTCTTCAATCGCCGGACGGGGCCAATAGCAGCAGCGATTGCAATCACCATCGACCGCATCGGAACCTCCAACTAACAAGGTTAAAGAGGCTCGCTCAATCGGGCGTCGTTGTTGAGCGCAGCCTCAAGTTGCCCCAGAATCGCTTTCGCGCAGCCGATGACCCGCTCAGCGGTGTAGTGCTGGTGGTCCGAAGGGCTGCTTAAACATCTTCTGGCCCTTCGACAGAGGCACGTGGAGCTCGTCGCGTTCGGCGTCGTAGCGGAACTCTCCCGGTGCGTAGGTCGCGATGCTCACCGCTGCCCGCACCTCGAGGCTGCCGTCGAGTAGGTACCGAGCCTCGAACTGGGTTCCAGTGGCGATTCCTTCCTGAAGCTTCATGGTGCCATCCTAGTCCGCGTCGGGATGATGTCCTTCGGTCGGTCCCCTCCGGGGCTGCGACCTCAAGCGGCAAGACCTTCACACCGCGAGTAGAGCCCGGCCGAGGCCGGGCTCCACGAAGAGCGCTTGCTTACGCGCTCTGCTTCTCGGCGGTTGCCTTCTCGCTCGTGGCCTTCTCGACATGAGCCGTCGCGAACTGCAGGTCCGGTCCGACGTGGGCGACCTGGATCTCCACGACCGTGCGCTTCTGACCTTCGGTCTCGAAGAACCTTTGGATCAGCTTTCCGACTACAAGAACACGATCGCCCTTGTGGAGCGACCGGGCTGCGTTCTCGGCGACCTGCCGCCATGCCGTGCAGCGGAAAAACCCGTCGTTGACATCCTGCCACTCGCCATTGTGCTTGGAGCGGTGGCTGACCGCGACGGTGAAGCCTGCGAGGGCCGCGCCACTCTGGGTGTAGCGAAGCTGTGGGTCGTCGGTGACGTTTCCGACGAGGACTACCTGGTTCATGGTGCTACCTCCTTCTGCGCCTTCTGTGGCGCTTAGCCGTTCTTACGGCCGTAAAGAAAGGGCGGAAGGGAGCGACGAGGTCAACCGGCAGCTTGATTCCGCCGCGCTGCAAGCAGCTGCGGCGGCGAAGATCTCTAGAGCGCGCAAGCGCACCAATAACGCCGGGCGAGGTCGCACGCCCGGAGGGATCGACCAAGAACCGGATAAAGCTGGTCTGAGCATCCATGGACGCGCAGGACTCACGGTTGACCGAAGAAGCGTCCGCCCTAACGTGCCGGAGTGAGAGAGCGGCCTGCCACAGGGGCCGAAGGTTAGTCAGCACCCGGTATCGACGGTCGGGAAAGTTCACGTCCCAGCGTCGGGACTGAGCAGGTGGCAGGCAGGTGCATGATGAGGCTATGGATAACCGCGAGGCGGTACAAGAGGTGGGAGGAGACGGTCCCTAGCCGTTTCGATCCCGCCAAGTCGGTCGAGGGAACGTCTATAACCAGCACCACTTCATCATGGAAGCGACGCCCAAGAGACCAAGGAGTTCTTATGACGGACGAGTCAACGGAAGATAGAACCGAGCTGAAGAAGGGGTTGTACCTGCTCAAGATCGACGGCGGCAAGAAGGCGAGTGCGGCCGGTGATAGGGCACTTGGCGCTTACGGGTTCGTCCTCAGCGACCCGACTGGCAAGGGCATGCCAGACGGGCAGCAGGGAAAGCTCCTCGAGCAGCCCGTGGGGGATCCGCATTCAGCAGAGTACGAGGGTCTCCTCGCAGGACTCGAGTTCGCGCGGCAACGAGACATCCAGTACATCGCAGTCTTCAGCGACTCGAGAACGCTCGTCAACCAGGTAAACCTTCTGTGGAAGAGCTCTAATCATCTCACTGAGTACTGCAGCCGCGCCTCGGATGCCTTCGCAGGCTTCAAAGGGTGGCAGGTGTCCTGGATCCCGCGGAAGTGGAACGATCAGGCGGACGGCGAAGTGCGGCGGGCATTCCAAGACGCCGCTGGGCCAGCGGAGGTGGAACACGCGGACTAGGGCGGGTACAGAGTGGAGCAGAAGCGGCGAACTCGTGACTAGACAACGATCTCATCACGGCAAGTACGTGAAGCTCTTCGACTGGTTGAGACGGCAACACGGAACCTCTGTGACAGTCTCCTTCAGCAAGGTAGAAGAAATCCTAGGGTTGCCATTGCCCGCCTCGAGTCGGCGTTATCTCCCTCACTGGTACGGCTACGAAGGAAGCGCCGTGGCACGTTCTATCGCCGACGCTGGCTGGCGCGCCGCGGCGTGAACCACACTTCAGAACGGGTGACCTTCATCAGAGATCATTAAGTCGCGACGGCTTCCGACGCTGAGTCGAACTCAAGAGCCAACAGAATCTGCTTAGCGCAAACGATCACACGCTCTGCCAGAGCGCAGAGTTTTGCTCGAAGTCCTGCACTCGCCGAGGTTCTACGACGTCACTCCCGATAAGATCGTCGCCACCCTGCTCGGCGAGGGCGTCTATTACGCCAGTGAGCTCACCATCATGTATCGCAATCTATTACGCCAGTGAGCTCACCATCATGTATCGCAATCTTGGAAGCCTATGGCGACAGCCGCGCGTGTCGCACTTGCTCGTTCACCCCGTCTCCACTCGGCCCGAGCTGCCCATGCCGTCTCCTCGCCAGCTTTCGTCTACGAGCCTGCCGTCGGTCAAGGAGACCACCCTGTCGCACTTTTCCGCGACCTGGTGGTCGTGCGTCGCGACGATGACCGTGAGCCCACGCTGCTGCCGCATCGATAGCAGCAGGTCGATGATCTCTTCTCCCATGGCCGAGTCGAGGTTGCCGGTCGGCTCGTCGGCGAGCACGAGGCCGGGCGAGCCCACCAGCGCCCGGGCGATGGCGACACGCTGCTGCTGTCCTCCAGAGAGCTCCGAAGGCAGGGAGCGCTCCCGTCCCTTGAGGCCCATTGCCGCGAGCAGCTCTTCGGCGCGCCCGTGCTTGTCGAAGGAAACCTTCTGGGGCAGCAGCGGCGCCGCTACGTTGTCCAGGGCGGTGAGCGCGGGCAGGAGATGGAAGCGCTGAAACACGAACCCGATGCGGCGCCTGTAGGCGACCTCCTGCTTGCGAGACAGTGAGGTGACTTCGAACTCATCCGACTTGATCACGCCCTGGTCGACCGAGTCCATGGCGCCGATAACGTGCAACAAGGTCGATTTCCCCGACCCCGAGGGGCCCGTGATCGCGAGCGCCTCTTCGGCCCCGATATCAAAGCTCACCTGATCGAGCGCGTGGAGTACCTGGTCACCCAGCATGTAGGACTTCGAGACTCCATCGACTAAGACCGCAAACCCGGCCATCTATTCCTCGACCAAGGCGGAGTGAGGGGCCAGCGCGGAAATCCGTAACGCCGGGACCAACGAGGCCACCAGGGCGGCGGCGACGCCCAGGGGCCCGGCGAGGCCCGCGGCCAAGAACAGCGAGTCCAATGGGATGCCCCGCACCGAGGCGATGGCGATCACTCCGAAAACCACCCCGAGGGTGCTTCCCAGTATCCCGATGCCGAGACCCTCGGAGGCGACCAAGCGGGCGAGGTCTTTGTGCGACCACCCTACGGCTCTAAGGGTTGCGACCTCGGCCTGGCGCTGCTTTAGGTTGATGTAGAGGACGTCTGCCACCGACAACGCCCCCAGGGCGATGACCAGCAGGACCGACAGGAGGTCTACCGCCCTGACCTCGAGCGACACCGCGCCGCCCAACAGGGTGCCCACGAGGGTCTTCTGGAAGGCCTGGTTCAAGGCGATGAGCGTGGTTAGCGAGGCGACCCCAAATATCAGCCCGGAGGCCCCCAAAAGGGTCCGGGCCGGGACTCTTAAGAGGTTGGTCAGGGCCATGGCGCCATAGCCCTTGATCGAGCCTCTTGAGCCCTTGGTAAAGGTGATTGGGACGACCGCGTCGAGCGGCTTGGCCGAGGCCGCCACCCTGGCGGGCAGGAACCCGGACACGAGGGCCAGAACCACCGCGATTGGGAGCACCAAGAGAACCTGGAGCAACGACAGCTCCAGCGAGAAGACCTGGGCGATCGTGAACGCGACCGCGATCCCGACCACGCCCGTGGCCGCCCCGATCAGGACCAGCTCTGCAAGCACCGCCGCAAAGACGTTGGTGGGCGACCATCCCAGGGTTAGAAGGGTGCCGATCTCGGCCCGCCGGGAGCGCACCGAGGCGAGCGCCGCGTTGGCCAGGAACAACGAGCACGACACGAGAACGAGCACGAACAGCAGGAGGCTTTTTTGGTTGACCGCCTCTAAGTACCTGACCGCAACCCCCTTGGCGACCCAGCCCTCTCTGACCAGCAACGGGGGCTGGCCGAACTCCCCTGCGGGGAGCTCGATGAGCATCGGGGTCGGAGACGAGCCCGCGGTGACATCGACGCTCAGGCCGGTCTGCTCGTGGATTCTCTCGGCCACCGCCCTGATGCGCGCCCGGCTCTGGGGATCGGGGCCCTCTACGCCCGCGACCCTGACCCGGATGACACTGATAGGGCGATCGGGGTCCGCGCCCTCGAAGATGTTGGGGTCTGCGAACGAGCGCAGGGCCTTGAGTGTGGTCAGCATCAAAGGAGGCTGGCCGATGTAGCCCCCGAGGTTGCGGGTCGGGAGCAGCGGCTCTCCCCCGAGAGCCTCTCTGCTCGCCTCGTCGGCGGGCTCGGCGATGGGCGGGTAGTAGGTCTCGAGCGGGACCCTGGAAAGGGGATTGAAGCCGGGCAGCAGCTCGGGGTCAAAGCGCCCGACGACGTGGAGGCCGGGGATCAGCCCCGAGTCGGTGGAGACCGCCTCGTGCCTCGTAAGACGCCGGTACTGAGTGTCGCGATTGTCCTGCGGGACCCAGCCGCCTCCGTAGTAGAAGGTGGTGAACGCCGATTCCTGGCTGCCGATCTTGTTAGCCGCAAGGCGCGCCGCCCCCGCGGCTCTGTATGCAACCGGCGCCGTCTCCCAGTAGGAGAGGTAGGGAATATCCGCGTCTGGGTTCTCGCGCCGTCCCAGAAACCGGTCGTATAGAGGCTGCATCGAGAATCGCTTGGTGGCGACCACCTCACCATGGCGCCCCTTGACGTAGGGATAACCCTTCCGAGCCAGCTTGAAGGGAAGGACACGTGGCCCGGGAGCCGGTAGCCGTTCGATGGTGACCCTCAGCTCCTCACCGAGAAAGGCTTTCGTGCCGGCAATCAGGCGGGCGGTGTTGAAGCGCTTTCCTGCATGTATCCCATCGTCGCCGCGCAGGTATCGTCCCGTGACCATCGCCTGGTCGAGCCCGATAAGCCTCGCCTCCTGAACCGGGTCGATCGCGCTCACAAGCAGGGGGAAGAAGGCGTCCGCCGTGGTGCCCACGCGATCCCCCCGAAAGGCATGCGTGTCCGCCGCGACGTTGTCGGCACCGGGGGATTGCTCCGAAAAACACTGAAGCACTATGTTGCTCTTGAGAAGAAACGGCTCGCCGAAACGTAGAAAAGACGAGTTGAAGCGTTCACAGACACCCGGCTGGTTCGATCGTCCGGGAACAACCACACGCGCAACCCCGTTGCGCAGCTCGAAGCGGTGCGCCCGGGTGTAATACACGTAGGTTTGCCCCCCCGGGTACACCGAGGCGCCGTTGTTGGCGACCCACGAGAGCCTGACCCGGTATAGCTGAGCTGGCGCATCCGAGAGGTAACGATTGATAAAGATGGGGAAGGTCTCGAAGGGCAGGATGT
>JACDBF010000291.1 GCA_013695055.1 Actinomycetota bacterium | reverse complement strand
GCGTAGGTGCGAGGGCCGCAAATGCCATCTTCGGGGATGCCGTACTCCCCCTGGAACGAGCGCACCGCATCGGCTGTGTCCCGCCCGAAGATCCCGTCTTCGCGGCCCGCGTCGTAGCCGAGCGCGTTCAACCGTGCCTGAAGGGCGAGCACATCGTCGCCGCGCACCAGCGGAGAAGTGAGGTAGAGACTTCGATCGCCGAGTCGCCAGCTCGCCTCCACCAGCTCCGCCCACGTATGCGAGCCGACGATGCCGTCGGCCATGATTCCCCGTCGTTGCTGAAAGGCGCGGACCGCATGCTCGGTGGGACAACCGAAGTGGCCGGGTTCATCGCTGAGCTCGATTCCCGCTTGCCGCAACCTCGTTTGGACGTCCAACACCTGGCGCGAGCGATCCCCCTGCCTGATCAGGGAGGTCATGGCTGCGGCATCTTCACGAGCATGCACTGGAGACCGTGCTCCGCCCGCGTGGGTTCACCGGTTGGGCCGATACCGGGCGCCCACGCAGCGCGACGGAGCGAGAACCAGCAGAGGTTGGCATCGCCAGAGCCTACGACCGGAGGCTCAAGGGTGAAGCTCCGCTCCGGCGGGAGCATCTGGCCGCGGAAGCAGCGCCGGAACGATCCTAGTGAGACATCCCGATGCCGTCGAGATAGCGCTCGGCATCGATGGCCGCCATGCAGCCCATGCCTGCTGCGGTGATGGCCTGTCGGTAGCGGAAATCGACTACGTCTCCCGCGGCGAACACCCCTTCAACCGAGGTCTGAGTGCCGTCTCCGGTGGCGACGATGTAGCCGCCCTGGTTGAGCTCCAGGGAGTGGCTGAAGAGATGGGTGTTGGGGATGTGGCCGATGGCGACGAAAACGCCGTCGACCGAGAGGTCGTGCTCTTGTTGGTTCTTCAGGTTGCGCACGTGCACCGCATCCACCTTGCCGTTCCCCGAGATACGGGTAATGGTGGAGTCCCAGACGAAATCGATCTTGGGATTCTCGAAGGCGCGCTCTTGCAGGATCTTTGAGGCGCGCAGTGAGCCTCGCCGGTGGACGACGGTCACCTTCGAGGCAAACTTCGTGAGAAAAGTGGCCTCTTCCATGGCGGAGTCTCCCCCGCCCACGATTGCAAGCTCCTTGTCCCTGAAGAAGAATCCGTCACAGGTTGCGCAGGTCGACACTCCGTGTCCTAGGAGCTCCCGTTCCCCCGGCACTTCAAGCATCTTCGCCTGAGCTCCCGTGGCAACGACGACCGTCGCGGCCGTGATCACCTCGTCTCCCGCGTTGATGCGAAAGGGACGTTCTGAGAGATCCACGGAGGTGACGTTTTGAGTGAGGTACTCGGTCCCAAAGCGCGCCGCTTGTTTGCGCATCTGTTCCATGAGCGCGGGCCCCATGATGCCGTCCACGAAACCGGGATAGTTCTCGACCTCGGTCGTTAGCATGAGCTGGCCCCCGGCCTCGAATCCTTCGATGAGCAGTGGGTCGAGGTTGGCGCGCGCCGCGTAGACGGCCGCAGTCAGCCCGGCCGGGCCCGACCCGATGATCACGATTTTCTTGTCGCGCTCGCTCATGTCTTCATCCCGCAGTAGAGGTCGTGCACGCTTATTGAAACGGCCGAGCCCCCGCGCAGATTCCCAACTGCCGAGTGGATGCCGAGTGGGTGACAGATGTCGCATAGCGCCACTCAGCACCCAGTCGGCATCGGGGAGCGGCGCTCACGGGCGCGACTTGATGGGGCCCGACTGATACGCCCTCACATCGTCGCAGGCGCCTGCGCCCCAGGCCCACACCATGAAGCGGTCGAGCGCCCCTCCTTCGTCGCTCCACGTGAACCCGAGCACGAGCGCCTTTCTGCCGTCGAGAGTCGCCCGCGTGCCGAAGGCCGGAAGCGCGGTGTCCTCGCCGGCAAAGATGATGCCGGCGCACTCGCGGATCTGGCTTTCGAGCTCGGCGGGGGCCTTGACGACGAGAGCGTCGAGCAGAGGCTCGCGCGCCGAGCTCACATCCTCAGCGACGTAGGTGTTCGCGAAGCGCTCGAACGGAAACCCCAGTCGGCCTCGCCTCTTGAGCTCCTCGGGCGTTAGCTCCGGTCGGGTCTTCAACCACACAGGGCCTACCGACGCGCCTCCCTTCCTAGACCTCAGCGACTCGTCGGTGGATTGCTCGGAGCCCGCCCCGCCGGCCGCGCTGCTTGCGTCTCCGCTGCTGCCTTCCACGACCCCGAACTGTCCCGAGGCCACCCAGATCCCCAGCAGGACGACCACGGCCGCAGCGCCGAGCGCGGGCGCCAACCGCGCCCAGGGGCGGCGCTCCCTCCGACCCTCTCGGGCCCGGCCCACCTCGTCGA
>JACDBF010000276.1 GCA_013695055.1 Actinomycetota bacterium | reverse complement strand
CCGTCACCTCTTCGATACCTTTGCCTTCACTCGAGTGGACCTGCAGGTTCGCCCGGCGCAAGTCGTCTTGTCTACCGTTTGTGACGTTGGCGCTCAATCTTCTCTTGATCTCCTCTAGAGGAGCGGTAGACGCCTCTTCACCGGCTTCATGCTGCCAGAAGCCCTGAGGTCCTTTTCACAAGTTGCCTCCTCCATCGCGGGGAGCCTTCCTCGGGTCCCCGTCATACAGACTTCACGTCATGATAGAGGGATGGCCAGCCTTCGTTCTGCGGTCCCGCCGAGGCGAGCGCGGGTGCTTTTGCTGCTGCCCACAGAGACGTACAGGGCCCCCGACTTCCTCGAGGCGGCCCGTGTTCTGGGCGCAGATGTCGTGGTCGGCTCGAACCGGTCTTTTGCGATCGCCCCAGCGATGCAGGAGAGGCCCGTCCTCGTCGATTTCGAGGTGCCCGAGGCCGGCGCCGAGGCGATTGCCGCCTACGCCGAGCAGGCCCCGCTCGACGCCGTTGTGGCCACCGACGATCAGGGCGTGCTGGTGGCGACCCTTGCTGCTGAGCGCCTCGGGCTGCCCCAGAACCCTGTCGGCGCCGCGGAGGCGACCCGGGACAAGGCGGCGCTGCGCCGGGCGCTCGAGGCGGGCGCCATCCCGCAGCCTCGCTACAGACAGGCGGGAGCGGGAGCGGACGTCGCCGCGCTCGCCGAGGAGGTCGGCTGTCCCGTCGTGGTCAAGCCGGTGCCTCTGTCCGCCAGCAGGGGGGTGATCCGTGCGAACGACGCCGAGTCGGCCGTGCTCGCCGCCAAAAGGGCGCGCTCGATCTGCGAGGAGGCGGATGCGGGTTCCGGGGCGCCGCTACTGATCGAGAGCTATGTGCCCGGCAAAGAAGTCGCCGTCGAGGGGATGCTTCGGGGCGGAGATCTCGAGATCCTTGCGCCGTTTGACAAGCCCGACCCTCTCGAGGGCCCCTACTGCGAGGAGACGATGTACGTCACGCCGTCGCGCCTCGCCGATGCGACCCAGGGCGCGATCAAGGAAGTCACCGACCGAGCGATCGCCACGATCGGCCTGACGGAGGGGCCGGTACACGCTGAGCTGCGGGTCGACGATGGCGACGTGTGGATGCTAGAGATCGCCGCCCGCCCGATCGGCGGGCTGTGCTCGCGCTCGTTGCGCTTCGGCTTCGGCGCGACGCTCGAGAAGCTTATCCTCCGCCATGCGCTAAGGCTACCCCTGCGGGAGCGCGGCAGGGAGTGGGCGGCCTCCGGCGTGATGATGATTCCGATAACGGCACCCGGCGTCTTGCGGAGGGTCGGCGGGCAGGGCGGCGCGCGCCGTCCCCGGGATCGCAGGGCTAGATATCACGATCGGCCGGGGGCGTCCGGTCAGGCCGCTCCCGGAGGGCGACCGTTTATCTCGGGTTCTTGTTCGCGACGGGCGAAAACCCCGAGGGGGTCGAGGGCGCCCTGCCCACCGCTCACGGTCTACTCGAGATAGAGATCGACGGCGCGCCGAAGTGAAGGTCGTCCTAGTCTCCACCTACGAGCTTGGCCGCCAGCCGTTCGGGCTCGCGTCGCCGGCCGCATGGCTCAAGCGCGAGGGCGCAACCGTGACGTGCCTCGACCTCGCGGTCCAGTCCCTCGAAGCGGAGACGATCACGGCGGCCGACCTGGTCGCCTTCTACGTTCCGATGCACACGGCAACGCGCCTCGCCGTCGAAGCGTTTCGCAAGGTGCGCGTCCTCAACCCCGGCGCGCACTACTGTTTCTACGGGCTGTACGCGCCGATGAACGAGCGCTTCCTGCGCAAGCTCGGCGCGCATTCGATCATTGGGGGCGAGTTCGAGGCGCCGCTCGTCGCGCTCGTGAGGCGACTGTCGGAAGGGGGCGACACTCACGCGCTCGAAACCGTCGTCTCCCTCGATCGCCAGAAGTTCGTGATCCCGGATCGCAGCGGCCTGCCCCCGCTCGAGGAGTACGCGCACCTGCACGCGGGGCCAGGCGACATTCGCAAGGTCGGCTACACGGAGGCGACGCGCGGCTGCAAACATCTCTGCAGCCATTGCCCGGTGGTTCCCATCTACGGAGGCAAGTTCCGTGTTGTGTCCAAGGACGTGGTGTTGGAGGACGTCGCGCAACAAGTGAAGGCCGGCGCGCGCCATATCACCTTCGGCGACCCCGACTTCTTCAACGCACCGCGCCATGCCATCGAGGTTACGAAGTCCATGCACGAGCGCTGGCCGGCACTCACCTACGACGTCACGATAAAGATCGAGCACCTGCTGAAGCACGCCGGTCTTGTACCACAACTCAAGGAAACGGGGTCTTTGTTCGTCACAAGCGCCGTCGAAAGCGTCGACGATCGCGTCCTCGCCATCTTCGACAAGCACCACTCCAAAGAGGACTTCGGGCGCGCCGCCTCACTCTGCGAGGACGTCGGGCTGACGCTCAACCCGACTTTCGTTGCGTTCACGCCGTGGACTTCACTCGAGGGTTACGTCGATCTCTTATCTGCGATCTGGGACCTCGACCTCGTCGCGCACGTGTCGCCGGTGCAGTACGGGATACGGCTGCTCATACCCGAGGGCTCGAGGCTGCTCGAGCTCGAAGAGGCCCAGGACATCGTGGGCGACTTCGACGAAGCCGCGCTGTGCTGGAAGTGGGCTCACGAGGACCGGAGGGTCGACCGGCTCCAGCAACGGGTGATGAATTTCGTCGCACACTCCGATGTGGGGCGCCACGAGATCTTCGACCAGGTGTGGGCGCTTGCCAGCGAGGCACTCGAACAGAGCCCGGCGCGCCTGACCGTCGCGCGGCGCGGGGCGGGGTTGTCCAGACCACCGAACAGCGTTTACCGGTCGCAGGAGGGGGTGCAAGAGCGCGCCACGATTCCCTATCTCACCGAGCCCTGGTACTGCTGAGCGGAGCCCACCGAGGAGCAGTTGGCTCCCTATTAGATGTTGAGTGACGTCATGATTCCCTATCCGCCCGTCAAGGGAACTTCAGGCTCTTCTGTTGACCTGAAGGGCGCAGAAAGTCACGTCCCTGGCCCCACTAAGGCGAATAGGCTGGCCCTCGACCTTCTCCGTTAAGGAGGATAGGTGTTGCTATCGATCGTCTACCTGATCGCGCGCGAGGTTCCTGCGCCTGCAAGGTCGCGGCGGCGGGGAGGAGCAGAGCCGGGAGCTCGAGCTCATTCGTGCTCCGTCATCAACGCAGAAAGGAACGCGCTTCTGTCGATTCGGACTGGTCCTCAACGCGGATGCGTCCGCTATCGGCGTAAACGTTGAAGCGCTGCTCGCGCAGAAAGCCGACGAGCGTCATATTGAACTCGCGGGCCAGCGCGACCGCCAGGCTGCTGGGGGCCGACACCGAGCACACGATGGGAATCGCGGCAACGAGGGACTTCTGCATGATCTCGAAGCTCGAGCGTCCGCTCACCATGAGGATGTGATCGCTCAGGGGGACCCTTTCCTCGAGCAGAGCCCAGCCGACGACCTTGTCGACCGCGTTGTGGCGCCCCACGTCCTCGCGCAGACAGAGGAGCTCGCCTCCGGAGCTGAAGAGGCCGGCCGCATGTAGCCCGCCGGTCGACTCGAAGACACCCTGGGCCGCTCGCAGCCTGTCGGGCAGAAGATAGATCACCCCCGGCGCGACCTCCGGGCCCCCCGAAACCAAGGGACAGCCGCGCAGCTCAAGGGCCTCGAGGCTCGCTTTGCCACAGACGCCGCACGCGCTAGTCGTGTAGAAGTGGCGCTCCAGAGACCTGAGGTCGGGCACAGCCCGGGCGCCGAGCTCGACATTCACTATGTTGAAGTGCTGTGCGGGGTCGATGTCTGGGTCGGTGCAATAGGTAAGGCGGGAGATGTCGTCGCGGCCCCCGATCACTCCCTCACCGTAGAGGAAACCGGCCGCGAGCTCGAAGTCGCCTCCCGGCGTGCGCATCGTGATTGCCAGCTTGTGGGTCTGGCCTCCGGCCACGATCCGGATCTCGAGGGGCTCCTCGGTGGCGAGGTAGTCCGAGCGCGCTCGCTCCTCACCCTGCTGTACGACGCGGACGTGGGTCCGGGTCCTGCTTGCTGGACGTTGGGCCATCCCGGGCCGCGCGTCGAGCGCCACGCCTAAGGCCCCCCCGTGGGGGTAATGGTTTCGGCGATCTCAAGGGCCTCGGCAACGGCGGCCGCCTCGCCAACTCCCTGCGCGCCTCTAGCCACGACATACCGCCCGGCCACGTAAGCCGCCAGGGGGGCGTTCTTGCGTTCGGTGCCGTGGGCCACGATGCGCGCCAGGGTCAAGATGGGGTTCTTCAGGTGGGCGGTGAGATGGACCGCGGGCTCGGACGAGCCGAGCCGTTCTTCCAGAGCCTCGGCGTACTTCTCGAACCAGTCATCCATTCGATCCTCTCCCCCCGTCACACCAGCCTAGACGCCGGCAAGCGACACTCCGGAACGCTGTAGCCCCTTCTCGTGCGCCCACACATCAAGCGTGAGAGTGGCTACGTCGTCGACGAGTGGAACAATGTCCTTTCCGCCCGGCTCCCTGAGGTCGAAGGTCTTCACGTAGGCCCGGCAGGCGTCGCAAGCGTCGATCCTCACCAAGCGCTCTCCTTCGGGAGAGAAGGAACCAACCCGTCTCGAATCGTCCTCGCCGCACCAGGGACAGGTGGCACGCGCAAAGGACCACCACAGCGCGCACCGCCCACACACGAGGTAGCGAGGGGACCCGGCCATGAACTCACCCGACTCCTCGCGAATCACCGAGACCTGCGGTAGCCCCCCACAGGCGGGGCAAGCGGGGCCGGACCACTCCTCCTTCGAGAGCGGTTTCACCTCCGCTCCGGGTCCGGCAAGGAGAGCACTGGGTCCTCGAGCACGAGGCGGGCAGCAAAGCTGCGATCAGTCCTTTGGGCGATCGCGGCGATGGCCCCTCCGAGCGAGTGACCCACAACAACGTCCCACTCGCTCCCGAGTGCGAGCACGTCGGTCGCGTAGGAGCCGAGGAGGTAGTCGTCCCCCGGAGGACTGTCGCCATGTCCGCGCAGGTCGGGTGCCGTAACCCGGTAGCCGGCTCTTGCCATCTCCGCACCCAGGCGCCACCAACTCCGCGCCAGAGAGGTCGAGTCGTGGATCAGCAAGGCGCGGGGGCCTTCTTTCCCCCATTCGAGCGTGGCTAGCTCCAGGTGGTCTCCCATATTTAGACAAGGACGCTGTCAGCCGCTTTAGACAAGGACGCCGTCAGCCGCCAATGTAGGACATCTCCACCTTCTCGAGCCCCGCGGTCTCAGATGCGCGAATCTCCGAATAGCGGTCGTCGCGAACCCTCCAGAGGGACGCTATCGCGTCCGCGACCTCGTCGTCGGAAGTCCCGCCGCGCACGAGTGCACGCAGGTCGTGACCCCTGGATGCGAACAGGCACGTGTAAAGCTTGCCCTCGGCCGATATGCGCGCCCGCGTGCAGTCCGCGCAGAAGGGCTTCGTTACCGAGGCGATTATGCCGACCTCACCGCCGCCGTCCTTGTACCGGTAGCGGTTGGCGACCTCGCCCCGATAGT
>JACDBF010000232.1 GCA_013695055.1 Actinomycetota bacterium | reverse complement strand
GGTTCAAGAGGAGGACGAGTCGGACTTGGGCCCACGAGTCCTATGGGGCCGGGTCTTCGTCTTGGGCGCGGTCGTTCTTCTCGCCGTCGTGCTGGGGCGGGCGAGCGCCGGCGGGGGCGCCTCTCAGAGCCAAGTCGACCGCCTCCAGAGCGACCTCGCGGAGGCGCAGCAGACCATCGCCCAGCTGGAGAGCCAGATCGACGCGCAGGCGGCAGCCGAGGACCCGGCGGATACGACCGAGCCCGACCCCGCGTCCACTCCGGGCACGGGGGCCGGCGACACGGGGCCCGGCGGAAAGACCTACACGGTTCAGGCCGGGGACACGCTCCGGGGCATCGCCGAACGTTTCTATGAGGACGTCGATCTCGACGACTTCTTGGCCCGGGCCAACGGCATCACGGACGTAAGCCAGTTGAGCGTGGGCCAAGAGCTCACGATCCCGCCCGAACCCTAGCCCTCTAACCGCCGAGTGGGTGGTGAATGGCGGTATGCGCCACCTGACACCCGCTCGGCGGCTTGGCGCCGTTAGTCGCCCAGGGAGCGGTATGCGTTCGACCCGCTCCGTTGGTATTCCAGCGCCACGGCCGGGGGCAAATCGCTGCAGTTCCGCTCATCGAGAATCAGCTTGCGCTCTTTGGGCGGCGTGGTGCTCTCGAAATCGAACGCGTTCATCATGTCGTTCGCTTGGCAATCACGAGGGGTGAGGCAGTCGAGGCCGTGGATCGTCTCGATGAACTTGAGCACCGATGAGAACTCGTAGACGGTGGAATCGACGTATCCCTGTCTGGCCCATGGGGAAATCACCAGGAACGGAGTACGGGGGCCGAGACCCATTACGTCGTAGTGGGGCGGGTCCACGTGATCGTAGAAGCCGCCGAAGTCGTCCCACGCGATGAATATCGCCGTGCTCTTCCAATATTTCGACTTCATGATCGCGTTCACCGTCCGCACGGTCCAGTTCTCGCCCTCGCAAACGCTGGTGCCGCCGGGGTGCTCGTTGTAGGCCGAGCTGGGAACGACCCAAGAGACTTCCGGCATCTTATTCCGTTCGAGATCGGCCATGAAGCCTTCCTCGGCGACGATCTCCTTCTCCCAGTGAGGAGACGAGAACATGTGCTTGATCGCCATGAGCGCGTTCATCCATGTGCGATCTGCGTAGTAGCCCCACGAAATGCCGTCCTTTTCGAGCTGGTCGGGCAACACCTCGAAGTCGAGGCAGGCCCGTATCTCTTCCCAGAAATCCCCCACCCGGCCGACGTCGGCGCGCTCTTCGGCGCGCATGACGACCTTTTGCTCCTTGGGAGAGAGCTTGGTGAACCGGTAAGCGGTCTCGGCGGGATCATCGCAGTATCCTCCCGGGGTATCGACCTGGTTCTTGTTACCCACCACCCGGCCCGATTGCGCGCCCACCGTATAGAGATGTGCAGGGAAAGTCGGCCCGTACATCGACGTGAATGTCCTGTCACCCAAAACGAAGTTGTCCGCGTATTTCCAGTAGTTCGGGATCCCTTTGCGGGTGAAGGCCGAATACCCGTTCAGTGTCTCCCCGTTGGTGACGAGATCGAACCCATCCATCTTGCCGCCGTTTATAGATTGAATCCCGTCGAGAAATCCGTGGCCGAGATCCTCGGACAGCACGTCGGGGGCGACCGAGAGAGGAACCGTCTCTCCAGTCGACGTGAGGCCCTCGGTCGCGCCGTTGCCGGCCGGATACCGACCGAAGTAATTGTCGTAGCTTCGGTTCTCCTTGATGATGAAGACCACACGCTTGATCGGCATCGGAGGTTCTTCCTCCTCGGATGCAGTCTCGCCACCTTTCTGCTCGTCCCCGGGCACCTCGCTCGCCGCAGGAGGCGCGTCGCTCTCCGGCCCGCTTTCTTCTGCCGCTCCCAGTAGGTACTGACCCCCGAAGAACGCGCCGATGACCAGCAGCAGCACCGCCAGCGCGCGCCACCGCCGGGCGAGCATGCGGCGCCGTCGCCCGTTCGCCCCCGAAGCACGCAGATAGCCCGGCGTTCTCGACCTCACGCGCCCCGACCCCCATTCATAGGGGCGCAACCATAAGCCATTCTTCGCGCTCCGAAGGCGGAAGGATCTCGCCCCCGCATCGCTCGGAAAGCGCGGGGGACCGTAGGATTGGGGCTATGAACGACCGCACCGACCTCGGCCTCTTCGGCCCCGACAGTGTCACATGGCGCATCCACGGCGATCCGTCATCGCTACTCGGCGGCTTGCGCGCGTTGCTCATGCAGGGACTCAATCCCCCCGCCATGGCGGCCGTCTCACAGAACTCGAGGTTCCGGGAGGATCCGTGGGGCAGGCTGCAGCGCACAAGCGAGTACGTCATGGTCACGACGTTTGGCGACACCCGCTCAGCGCAGGCAGCCGGAGCCCGCATTCGGGCGATCCACAAAGCCATCAGCGGCGTCGACCCCTCAACCGGGGTGCCCTACCGAGCCGATGATCCCGAACTCCTCTTGTGGGTCCACTGTGTCGAAGTCGATTCCTTTCTGGCCGCTTACAGGACCTATGGGGGCTTCGTCTCCAACGCGGACGCCGATCGTTACGTGCGAGAGATGGTCGCGTCGGCAGAGCTGGTTGGTCTTTCCTCCGAGGAGGTTCCCCACGACCTCTCAGAGATCAAGGACTACTTCGATTCCATGACGAGCCTGAAGCTCACTCCTGAGGCCGAAGAGGGCTTGCGGGTCATCCTCAACCCCCCGATGCCTTTACTCGTCCGGCCCCTATGGGTGTTGGCGGCGTCCTCCGGAATCGCTCTTCTGCCCCCATGGGTACGCAAGATGTACGGCATTCCGTGGTTCCCGCCGGTCTCGCCCGCGGTACGCGCCTATACCTACGCCCTCTGCCGGGCCATGAATATCGTTCTTCCCGGGCCCCCGGTGCTGCGCGAGGCGCGCTTGCGCGCGGCCGCCGCGCCGGCGTGAAAAAAACGTGGACTAGCGCTGGCAGCGGGGGCAGTAGGTGGTTCCCCGTCCCCCCAGCACGATCTTCTTGAGCGGCGTCGCGCACCGGGGACAGGGGGTGCCGACGCGGCCGTAGGCAACGAGATGCGACGCATTGCGCCCGCTCTCACCGGTGACCGTGACGAAGTCGCGAAACGTCGTGCCCTCCCGCTCCACCGCGCCGGCCAGTACCTTTCTAATGGCTGCGTGCAGAACGAAAGCTCTGCACCGCCCGATCCGCCGGGAGCGTGGGTTGATGCGGGCGATCCACAGGACCTCGTCGGCATAGATGTTCCCGACTCCGGCAACCGGTCGCTGAGTGAGCAGGAACGGCTTGATCGGAGCGGTGGTCTTCGCCAGCGCGCCGGCAAAGTCTCCAGGGTCGAACTCGTCCGAAAGAGGCTCGGGCCCCAATCTCGCGAGCGTCGGGATCGACTCATATCGGCCGGCCTCGACCACTGCCATCCGTCCAAAGCGGCGCACATCACGGAAGGACAAGGCGCGTCCGTCGTCCAAGACCAAACGCGCGCGGACGTAGGGATCACTCTGGTTGCCGAACGTCAGCTGACCCGTCATGCCGAGGTGCATGATCAGCTCGAGCCCCTCGTCGAGCGGAGCTATCAGGAACTTGCCGCGCCTGCCCACATGAGAGATTTGCCGCCCCGCCAGCATTTCGACGCGATGAAACTCACGCGGCATGGACGGAATCGGGTCCGCCCATGCATCGACGATACGCCGAGCCGACAGTTCGGGATCGAGTTGCCGGCGGACGGATTCGACTTCGGGAAGCTCTGGCATCGCAAGTAGGGTAGCCGTCGTGCTTACAGAACCAACCGGTCCGAGATAGCGTGCCAGAAGTATTCACTCTCGGGCACGGGACTCGCTCTACCGAGCTGTTGGTCGAGGTTTTGAGATCCGCGGCGGTGACCTGCGTCATCGATGTTCGCCGCTTCCCAGCTTCGAGGCGCCACCCGCACTTCCACAAGAACGCGCTCCAAAGATGGCTGCCGGAGCACTCGATCGACTACGAATGGGGCGAAGCGTTCGGGGGCAGGCGCACGAGCCTGAAGGACGGGCCCACTCGCCACCCGGCGTGGCGCAACGCCGCGTTTCGCGCCTACGCCGAGCACATGGAGACGCCGGAGTTCCAGAAGGCCCTCGAAAGCTTGAAGAAGCGCACCCGCTCCCAATCCGTTTCCGTGATGTGCGCGGAGACGCTCTGGTGGCGCTGTCACCGTCGCCTGATCGCCGACGCGCTGACCGCCTCCGGCATCCAGGTCACGCATCTCTTCGACGGCCACATGACGCAAACCCACGAACTATCCGAGTTCGCCCGCGTCGACGCGCACGATCGCGTCATCTACGACGTGGGGGTCACTCTCTCGCTGCCGGGTGCCTCGCTTCCCGAATAAGGTGCGTACCCATGGAGTGGGGTATCAAGAAAACGGAGGATCGCAGATGAACGTCAAACGAGCTCGCACCAGGATCGAAGAAGAGTTGGCCCGGCTGCAAGAATCCCGGGAATCCTTGGTTGCCGAGAGCTCCCAGGGCGGTGCCGGCCTAGAAGGCGCGGCCGAGTTGTCCTCGATAGACCAGCACCCCGCCGACCACGGCAGCGAGGTCTTCGAACGCGAGAAGAACTTGTCGATCATCGAATCGCTGGAGGAAGAGATAGGCGACGCCAGAGCAGCTCTTCGGCGGATCGAGGAGGGAACGTACGAGAAGTGCGAGATAGATGGCGGAGACATCGGTGAGGAGCGACTGAAGGCGATGCCCACCGCCCGATATTGTCTGCGCCACCAGGAAGAGATCGAGAAAGACTTGAGGCCCGGTCTCACAGATGCCTGAGCCCGCCTCTCTCAGCTCCCCGTCAGCTTGCGTTTGATCCGTTCCAGCTCGTCGGCATCGATCTCTCCGCGCGCGAAGCGTTCATCTGCGATCCGCAGAG
>JACDBF010000206.1 GCA_013695055.1 Actinomycetota bacterium | reverse complement strand
GGGGTGCGCAGGTCGTGATCTTGGGCGATGATGGCAAGCTTCAAAAGGTCATTGCCGCGCACGATGTCGGCAGGGTCATGAATCGCAACCTCCTCGAGGGACAGATCGAAGGCTCGGTTCACATGGGACTTGGTCATTCACTTACCGAGGAGTTCGTTGTCGAAGGCGGCTACATAAAGACGCCGACTCTCAAATCTCAAGGCATCATCCCAGCCAAGGGCATGCCCGAAGTCGAGTGCATCTTCATAGAGGAACCGCAGCCTGAAGGGCCTTATGGGGCCAAGGGGGTCGGGGAGATCGGGCTGGTTCCCACTGCCGGGGCCGTCGCCGGAGCCATTCATTCCTTCGACGGCAGGTGGCGCACGACGCTGCCGATGAAGGATTCGGCGGCAGCCAAAGGGGCGCATCCGAAGGCCGTCGCCAAGCGCGGTGGAGCGAGCGGGCGCACGAAGTCTGTGGTTTGAGCATCGTCCTGACGGGCGCCGTGCTGGTCGACCGAGCGCGCAAGTCGGTCGACACCGCCGATCTAGGCATCTCGTCCGGGCGCATCTCCGGAGCACAAGATGGATCCGAGCGCGTCGACGTTTCGGGGTGCGTTGTCATGCCGGGCCTCGTGTGCGCCCACCACCACCTCTACTCGTCTCTTGCGCGCGGTATGCCGGGCCCGGCCGATCCGCCGCGCAATTTCCTCCAGATACTCGAGCGCGTGTGGTGGCGCCTCGACAGGGCGCTCGACCTGGACGCGGTGCACCTGTCTTCCCTACTCGGGGCGGTCACGGCCGCCCGTGCAGGAACGACTGCGGTCGTCGATCACCATGCCTCGCCCGAAGTCATAGACGGCTCGCTGGATGCACTCGCCGACGGACTCGATCGGGCCGGAATGCGTTCGGTGATCTGCTACGAGGTCAGCGACCGTCACGGCGAGGAAAGAGGGCGGGCCGGAATCGCGGAGAACCTGCGCTTTCTCGATTCGAACCGCCGTCCCTTGGTGCGCGCCATGATGGGTGCGCACGCGTCGTTCACGATCGGCCCGGAGAATCTGGAGGCCCTGGCGGGAGCGGCCCGGGAGCAGGGAGTTCCCGTCCACATCCACCTCGCCGAAGATGACTGTGACGAGCGCGATTCGCTCGATCGTTACGGGCTAAGGACCGCCCAGAGACTGGCCTCGGCCGGGGCGCTCGAAGAAGGCGATCTGCTCGCGCACGGAGTGCATCTCGACCGAGATGAGATAGCGACCGTCCGCTCCAGCGGCGCCTGGGTCGCACACAACCCGCGCTCGAACATGAACAACCGGGTCGGCGACGCACCGGTGCTCGAGATGGGAGAGCGCGTTGTGCTCGGAACCGACGGCATCGACGGGGACATGTTCGCCGAGACGCGCGCCTGCTATCTGAAGTCGAGAGAAGCTTCTTCCTCTGCAGGGCCGGACTTCAGTGCCGATCGGCTGGGCGCGGGGGCGAGCTTCGTCGGATCGATGTTTGGCGAGCCCGCTCTCGGGTCGTTCGAGCCCGGCGCGCCGGCGGATCTCATCGTGTTGGATGCGGGCGCGCCCACTCCGTTGACGGCATCCAACAGCGCTGGTCATCTGGTGTTCGGTTATACGGCCCAGCACGTGAGAGACGTGATGGTCGCGGGCACATGGGTGGTGCGCAATCGCCGCCATCAATTGGTCGATGAAGACGAGCTGAACGCCCGGTGCCGGGACGCGGCGCCGAAGCTGTGGGCCAGCATGGAAGATTTCTGAATCGAGGAGAGGAGCGACGTGACTCGCAGTGATCTAGCCGGCAAGGACTACATCTCGACGGCGGATTGGTCGGTGGAGGAGTTGGGGTATTCGCTCGATGTGGCAAAAGAGCTCAAGGCTGCATTCGCCGCCGGTGAGCCGCACCGCCTTCTTCCCGACAAAACCCTTTTCATGATCTTTCTCGACCTCTCGACCAGAACGCGCAACGCGTTCGAGGCGGGTATGACGCAGCTCGGCGGGCACGCGCACTTCATCGACGCCGCAACTTCCCAAATAGCCCACGGTGAGAGCCCGCGCGATATGGGCATCATCCTGTCGTCCTACGGACACGGGATAGCCATTCGCCACGACAAGGTTCCGGGCGAAGGCAACGCCTACATGCGAGACGTGGCCGAGAGCTCGAGCTCGCCGGTGATCAACCTCCAGTGTGACGAAGACCATCCTACTCAGCAGCTTGCCGATCTCCTGACCATCGAGGAGGTATTCAAGACGCGCGATTTATCGGGCTTGAAGGTGTGTGTGTCGTGGGCCTTCGCCCCTTCTTACGCGAAACCGATGAGCGTCCCGCAAGGCCTGGCTTTGCTGCTGCCTCGTTTCGGAGCCGAGCTCACTATTGCCCGGCCCCCGGAATTCCGCTTGATGTCTCACGTCATGGAGCGCGCACATGGGCTCGCTGAAGAGGGCGGCGGAAGCATCACCGAAGTAGAGGATATGGACGCCGGTTTCGATGGCGCTCAAGTGGTGTACCCGAAGTCGTGGGGGGCCGAGCATCTCTTCGGCAAAGAGGACGAGGCGCTGGATCTCAACGCTCGCTACAAGGATTGGATCTGCGACCGGCGCCGCATGAGTCTCGCCCGCGAGGACGCGATCTACATGCACTGTCTACCGGCGGACCGCGGCAGCGAGGTCACCGACGAGGTCATCGACGGCCCTCAGTCGGTCGTGTTCCAAGAGGCCGAGAACCGGCTGCACACGGGCAAGGCGCTGATGGCCTTGACCATGGGCGCCTACTGACCGCCGGCTACGATTCGCTCGTAAGCCTCGGGGTCGGTAGCTCCCTCCGTGGACAAAAGGAGCACGCTCGAGCCGGCATCGATATGCAGGTCCCGTCGAGTGTGGGCGTTCGCAAGCACCTCCGTGAGCCCCCCGAGGCCGGCGGCTCCCGTTTCTCCCGACACGATTCCCGCTCTTGCCAGCGAGCGCATCCCGTCGCGCGCACGGTCGTCGGGGATGGCGAGATAGACGTCGTAGCCCCGCGACACGTCGGCCCAGGCGACCACCGAGGGAGTTCCGCAGTTGAGCCCGGCCATGATCGAGTCGTGAGGGCCCGGGATGCTCACGATCT
>JACDBF010000245.1 GCA_013695055.1 Actinomycetota bacterium | reverse complement strand
CGCGTCCGTGGATGCCATGGAGTCCGTAGGTGTCCATGTAATAGGGGAACCGACTTGCACAACCGATGCCCGAAATGAAGACGATCTTCTCGCGCGGCACTCCCAGCTCGGGCATGACGCTTTGCATTGCCGCTAGGATCGCGTAGTCCCCACACCCCGGACACCAACGAACCTCTTGATCGGACACGAAGTCCTTGCGAGTAAGCGTCCCGACGCCGCTGGAGGCTTCGGTGATGCCACGTCCCGGAGGCCCAATGAAGCCGCCGTAGCTTTCGCTCACAGCAGCTCTCTCAGTCTCGCCTCGAGATCCGTTGCGCGGAATGGCACGCCCCTCATGCTGTTGATCGACGTAGTGTCGATAAGAAAGTCGGAGCGAATGAGCTTCGAGAGCTGGCCGGTATTCATTTCGGGAATCACCACGCGCTCGAAGCGCCGCAGAACGTCCTCAGTGTTCTTGGGGAAGGGATTCATGTGTTTCAAGTGCGCGTTCGCAATCTTTTTGCCTTCGGCCCTCAATCGCCGGCACGATTGGCCGATTGCGCCGTAGGTGCTTCCCCATCCCAGCACGAGCACCTTGGCGTCCTCATCCCCTTGCCATTCCAGAGGATCGATATCCTCCTCGATCGCCCTAATCTTGGCGGCGCGAAGCTGCGTCATAAGCTCATGATTATCGGGGTCGTACGAGATGTTGCCCGTGCCGTCGGCCTTCTCGAGCCCCCCGATCCTGTGCTCGAGTCCAGAGGTACCGGGTATGGCCCAGGGACGTGAGAGCGTCTCGTCGTCGCGAAGGTAGGGCCAGAACTCGTCGCCCACATTGGGTTCCGACGCGAACTTGACCGGAATGGCAGGCAGCTTGTCGATCGACGGAATGTGCCACGGCTCGGCCGCATTGGCCAGATAACCGTCGGACAAGAGAATCACGGGTGTCATGTACTTGACGGCCAGTCGCACCGACTCCAGCGCTGCCCAGAAGCAGGAAGCCGGGGAATAGGAAGCCACGATGGGAAGGGGCGCCTCTCCGTGCCGGCCGAACATGGCGTGCAGCAGATCCGATTGCTCGGTCTTCGTGGGAAGTCCAGTAGACGGCCCCCCGCGCTGCACATCCACCACGATCAGCGGTAGCTCAAGGGCGATTCCGAGGCCGATCGTCTCGGACTTGAGATCGAGACCGGGACCCGAGGTAGTGGTCACCCCCAGGTGTCCGGCGAACGCCGCTCCAAGGGACATGCCGCACGCGGCGATCTCATCTTCTGCCTGGAGAGTTCGCACACCGAAGTTCTTGTGTCGCGATAGCTCGTGAAGAATGTCCGAAGCTGGAGTAATAGGATACGACCCCAGGAACAAAGGGAGTTTGGCCTGCACGCTCGCCGCTATCAGCCCGTATGCGAGCGCCTGATTCCCGGTGACCCGCCGGTAGGTGCCGGGAGCCAGTACCGCAGGCTTCACCTCGAAGGAAGTCAGCTCCGCAGTTTCGCCAAATGCGTGCCCCGCCTTGAGCGCCGCAACATTGGCGCGCGCGATGGGAGGTTTTTGCGCGAACTTCTTCTCGAGCCACGAGATGGTGGGTTCGAGAGGGCGCCCGTACATCCACGAGATGACTCCAAGGGCGAACATGTTCTTGGAACGCTGGCCCTCTTTCTTGCCAATACCCATTTCTTTGACGGCCTCGATGGTCATGGTGGTCATGGGTATCTCGTAGACCTGATAGCTGCCGAGGGAGCCGTCTTCAAGGGGATTGGTGGCGTAGCCGGCCTTATCGAGGTTGCGCCTGACGAACGCGTCTCGGTTGGCAATGAGCAGCCCGCCGGGGACGAGATCCAAAAGATGGGCCTTGAGAGCGGCCGGGTTCATCGCCACCAGAACTCCCGGCTGATCACCCGGCGTGAGGATGTCGTGGTTCGAAAAGTGGATCTGAAAGGCTGAGACTCCCGGGATGGTTCCCGCCGGCGCTCGGATCTCCGCGGGAAAGTCCGGCATCGTAGAGAGATCGTTGCCGAATAGAGCCGTGGCGCTCGTGAACCGATCGCCGGTGAGCTGCATGCCGTCGCCTGAGTCGCCCGCAAAGCGGATCACGACGCGATCGAGCTCGCGCCGCTCGCGTGTGGCTTTCTCGGTGGCCGCATGCGCGGTCATCCGCCTGCTCCTTCCCTCCTCAGCTTGTTCTCACCCCCAGGCCG
>JACDBF010000160.1 GCA_013695055.1 Actinomycetota bacterium | reverse complement strand
TCGCCTGATCGCCTCATTCTTCGGCGCGCCCAGGCTCCAAACGACGATTCCTAGCCTCAACCGTCATCGGCCCCGCCTATCGGCCAGAATTACGGGCGTGATACCGCGTTCTTCAGCAGGCTCCTAGACGAGCATCACCCCGAGCCGCTGCGCGGCTTCGACCAGATCTGGGTCTTCAGCCACGATCTCCTTCGGTTGTCCGGGAACGATATTGCCAGGTTCAAAGATCGCCCAGTTCTCGAACTCGTCGCCGTATCGAGAGAGGTACTCAATCCCATCGAACTTGCGGCGACCATCTGACGTCGAGCATTCGAACACGATCCGTGAAATCCGCTGCGTGAGCTGCCGGCGAACAGAGCGAATAGAGCCTCCATCCAGCTCCTCTAGTCCGAAATCCGACAGTAGGTGTGCTACCTGGGTATGCAAGTAAGCGAGGGAACTACTGGTTCCGACCGCAGCAAAACTGCCCCCCACCGATGCCGAACCGATCCTCCGACGCGGGAGCCAATCGGCGACAACAAGTTCACCGGGCCCCACTGCGTGGTCGACTTCACCATCTTCGAGTTCGATGTCGTCTAGCCCCGTCTTTACCTGCGGATCGCCCGGAAATCTGCCGATCGTTTCCATGAAACAGCTGAGTCGCGCAGTGCTTGCGTATAGGACTCTGTACTCGGATTGTGGGTCGTCCCACCTGTTGCCGAAGGTCCCATCGCTATGGGCGTATGACCAGTCATTCCACAACCAAGGATCTGGAGGTCTCCCTAGGCGGTGAAGCCGAGTCGCTGGTGACGTCGCGTCAAGGTCGCAGGTCATCCACCAACAACGAAGGCTCTTGCAGCGGCAAGAACCCGAGGCCCTACGTCACTCAACTCTTCCTCCCGGAGGAGCCTCGCTGGAGACTGATCATCAAGCTGGGGGTTGAGACCCTGGAACCAAGATTGGGCGACGCTAGCCGCATCGTGCTGCGCGATGAACCCTGCGATGTGGAACGCCATTCGGAGCCGGCCTTGGCTGTCAGGCCGTTTCACCGCCGCGCCTTCCGCCCACTCGCCCACCGTCCTCGTTTCTCTGACGCCCGCGATATACGCCACGAGGCGGGGGCCTAGCAGCTCACGGAGCTCCTTGACCACCACTGGAAACTCCAGCCGCATGGCAGTGTTGTGAGCCTCCAGGTCAGGGCGGGGCGGGGTCGAAACTGCCATCCGAAACCTCCTTTTCCACAGTGTATGCATGAGCTAGCCCACCACAAATCCGCGGGAAAGTCGAGACCTTTCCCGCGGAAATCCGGCACAAAACCATGACACCCCGCTACGCTGCGCAGGACAGGCGCTAAAGCGCCGCAGCGTAGCGGGGTGTCGAGCGCCTGGTTCGGCGCCCATCCTCAAGGAGAACTACTTCCCAGGAGGGGGGACGACTTTGAGGACGCCTCCAGCGCCACACCCGTCCGAAGACGTTACTCCCCCACCCTCTTCAGATACAGGACACCGACGACGTCGCCCTGGCGACCTGCGGTCCGAGCTCGTGGTGCGATCTCTGCAGGAGATCGGGAGGCGCTCACATCGGTAGAGTCCGACATACTCCCGACTCTTCGGGGCTCCCTTCATAAAGACGGGGATCGCTTCGCTGCCCTGCGCTGCGAATGTCTCGGCCTGTTGTTGGATGACCGACCCTCGACCCACGAAGACCTCCTCGGGCGCCTGCGGGTTCATCGCCGGACTGAATACACCCGTAAAGGGCCCGTCCTTCCTTGGTGGGCAGGTATTGGTAAGGAGAGCCGCCGAACGCGGCCGTGATTTCAGGCCTGGTGTATTTGCTTCCCAACTCCAAACTAGTCACTCTCAAATCCCCGCGACTGACGTACTGAGCTACGGCGGTGCGGGGGTCAGCGTCGGCCACCAGCGCCAGGTGCAGCAGGTAGCGGACGACGTCCAGGGGGGCCCCAGGGAGGACCTCGACGGCATAGCTCACGAAGGACGCGGAAAGTGATTCTCGAGCGGTTCGGCGAGACCCGTGGCGGACTCCGCGCGCGAGCGCTGGAGGCTCTCTCGCCTCGGGGTCGCTCAGGATCTCGAGCTCGCCTCGAGAGATTCGAGGTCGTCGGCGTTCATGAGCACCACCTCTCCCCCATGGGGCAACCGGACCGTCACTCGTTCGCGTTTGCTGGCGACCGACTCGACCAACTCGGAGAAGTGCCTCTGTGGCGTGCTCGACCGATAGCGGCTCGTTCATAGGAGCATCATCGCGTTACGCGGTGGCTCGTTGGCACCCTTATGGCGCTGGGTATCGATCAGCTTGGTTCTAAGGTCCAGGCAAGAAGAACTCGAACTGGATATTGTCCGGATCTCGGACCACGATGATGTGTTCGTCTTTGATCCCGGAATGGGCGATTCCCAGGCCATCGAGCCGTTCCCGCTATAGCTCTGGCTCTTCCCGCTGGAGACCTCGAACTCTATGTGGTCCAGGCCCGTTCGAAACTCGCTGAACTCTTCGCCCGCATTCTGAGGGTGCTCGATGAAACCCATCTGAAAGCCGCTTTCGGGATGGATCAGTTGCACTTCATTCCAGGTGGAAGGCCAGCTCTCTGCGTTGAAGTTTTCCTTCGCAATCTCCATCCCCAAGAGTTCGCGCCACCAGTCCCCACTCTGCCGAGCGTCACGGACGCTTAGCCCAATGTAGACGATCCTCTTGAAAGAAAGTGTCACGTCCCTCTCCTTTGACTACCCACCCGAATCGTGGCAACACTGTGCGATGCCTGACCGCTCAGCGAAACTCCCGTAAATATCGTACGCGAGGCTACCGTCGGATTCCCTCAAGTTGCAGACGCAGCCTCTGTACGAATCCTCCAACCGCGTATTCGAGGAAATGTTCGCTGGCCTCCCGACCACTTCGCAACGAACTCTCGAGGAGCTATAGCAGCCATCACCAGAGGTTAGCTACAACAGCACCGTCCGTGGGTTATCTCAACGACACGACCTGTTGTCCCGACCAGAGGCAAGAAAGCATCCGCCTGAGCATCATTCGCGCTCGCGCCTTCCGCCGACCGAGGGCACACGCGGCGCAGCCAGCCGAGCGTCGGATCAGCCCGTACCTGTCGTCGTCTCGGCGGAGGGGCCCGGCGGTTGCCAGCATCGGCTTGATCAGCACCTGCTCATTGTCCAGCCTCCAGGCTGCTAGCACGGTTCGTGAGCTTCGCCTCGAGACCACCTCCCCAGCCGCCGGTCCAGGTCACTTAGCAGAGCCGGCCCACCCCGCAAGGGCGCTCCGTTCCTCCCTGCGGTCCGGTACTCGCGTCTTCCTAAGAAGAGTGCCCCCTTGCTGGCTGGTCCTAAGGCCCTGCTCCCCGGTTGGTCGACCGGCGACTGAACAGGGAGGTGGCTTGATGGCTACGGCGAAGCGAGATTTCACGGACCCCCGGGTGCAAGGACCACGACCGAACGTCGATCGGGCACCGGAAGAGCGACAAACAGATGGACACCCGGAGGGTACAGCGTTGCGTCTCGCTGCAGCAGAGCTAGTTCGTCATTCGCGCACAAGGCAAGGCCTCCCAGCAAGGATCGAAGACCCATCGGTGATCAGCCGCATCGTGGCGCTACTGCAACCGATGATCGACGACTGATAAACGGATGCTCAGGGAGCACTCCGCCTCCTCACGCCTTGAACGTCAGTTCCACACGTTCCGGATCGAAGAAGTTCCGACCCTTCACCGCCGAATGGAGGGTGACCCCCTCAAGGACGGCGTCTACGACCGCCCGACGCCAGTCAAGACCTCGATTCTCCCAGGCAGAGCGCAACTCATTCTCGGAGCGAGGGAAATCCATGAATACCCGTCCCGACTCCACCTCAGATAGTTGAGTTCGACCCCCATCTATCTTGACCTCAAGTGCGCCTTTGGCAGCCAAGAACTCACTGCGTGAAAGGAGTCTCTCGGCATAGAAGTCGCGCGCCAGCTGATCGAGTGCCTCTTCCTCGACCCGGATCGCGTCCAACAGAAGGCGCTCCTTGGAAACCGAGCCATCTTGACGTTTCATCGCTCGATCAACGCGTCCGAAGTCCATCGCCACGAAAATGGACTCTGCAACGAGTTCTTCGATCGGTTCCGATAGCGAGCGGATCTTGCCACAGCCTTTGAACCCCGGGCCTGTAGCGCAACAGTAGCAACGACGACCATCTTGCTTTGGGCGCGCAATCAGTTTCGCATTGCACAGCGCGCAGTAGATGTAACCCGTCAGAAGGTATCTCCGAGCTCCCCCCGTGGTGTTCTTCCTTCGGCGCGGATCGCAGAGCAACAGGTTGAGACGCTGGTGCTGGTCGCGGGACAAGATGCCAGGCCATTCCGCATCGGCGACGACGACCCCGCCGTGTTCTCGCAAACCCGCGGTGCGGGGGGCGACGAGCATGCGTTTCACCACTGTGGGATTCCAAGGGACGCCGGATACCGTGGGCACCCTAAGAGCGGTCCATTCTCGACACACTCCCTTGATTGACTCCCCTGCGAGAACCCTAATCGCAGCCGCTTTGATGAGCTTCGCCTCAGTTTCCTTGATGGTGACCCGATCCTCGTTGAAACCGAAAGGCCGTTTGCCCCCGCCCTTACCTCGACCCTGTTTGGCGAGTTCCTCCATCTTCCGCCGGATGCGGCGGCTCTTGTCATCCGACTCCTTACGGGCTACCGCCCCCAGGATGCGGGCATGGAAACGTCCATCGTCTGTTCCGAGGTCGATATCCCCCGTGACTGTAGCCATCTCGCGGACACCCGCTGCATCACATATCTCAAAGAATTCCTCAAGCTCCTTGGGGTGTCGGACGAGCCGGTCCTGATGCCAGATAACGACTCCGTCTATGAGGCCTACTTTGATGTCGTCCAACATGCGTCGGTACTGGGGGCGAACTTTGCCGCTCCAAGCGCTCACATCGTTGTCAACGTAAAGCCCTCCGATCTTCCATCTCTTCCGCTTGGCTAGGGCCTCACAATCGTCTTGCTGCCGTCCGACGCCCGCCCTGCTTCCTTCCCGGTCATCGCTAATGCGGCAGTAGACCGCTGCAGCTTGAGCCATCTGGGCACGTTACTCCTTCAAGGAACATGTTGCAATACTTGCATGAGCCAAACTAATTTCGCCCGGCCGCGGGAGCCCTGTCCCTCCACCCACGAGCCCCGCCACCGAGACGTGCTGATGCGGACTGCGGAAGGGCCGTTCGCGGACCAATCTCGGTCGGTCGGTGAGCATGCCTGCGACCGAGGAGATGCGCGTTACCTCTAGAGACTCGTCGAGCGACATCGGCGGAAGAATCCCCGGCAAGCGGCGGGCGAGCATGGTCTTTCCCGATCCGGGAGGACCAACCAGCATCAGGTTGTGGCCACCGGCGGCAGCGACCTCCGCGGCTCGCTTAGCCCCTTGGTGACCGCGCACCTCGCAGAGATCTTCGATCGCTGGAGCGTCCTCGTCCGCCACGCCGGCCGGCGCGACTTGCCCCTTGTCGAGCTCTCCCGCCAGCCACCTGATGCAGTCGTCCAAGGTGGTGACCGGAACGACCTCTATGCCGTCGACGAGAGCAGCTTCGGGAGCATTGGACGCGGGGCAGACAAGGCCGCGGCGACCGGCAGAACGGCATGCCATCGCAGCCGCAAGAGCCCCGCGCACCGGACGAAGCGTGCCGTTGAGAGCGAGCTCGCCGATGATCACCCAGCCTTCCAGGGGCTTCCCGTCGATCAGCCGGGCGCCGGCGAGGAGGCCGAGCGCGAGGGGCAGGTCGAAGTGCGTCCCGTCCTTGCGCAACCCGCCCGGAGCGAGGTTAGCCACGACTCGCTGACGGACCCAAGGGCGGCCCGACGCCTCGATGGCCGAGCGGGTGCGCTGCTCGGCCTCGCGCACCGATTTGGTGGGAAGGCCCACGATCGTGAAGCCTGGCAAGCCTCCCGAGACGTCGACTTCGATCTCCACGAGATGAGCGTCGGTGCCGATGATGGCGATGGATTCGGTTTTGGCGAGCAAGGATGCTTCCCATCCCGGCCCCCTGAAAGCGCGACTCCGATGACGCTATGCGCGCCCTGAGACAGAGTTGGAAGATCGGCGGGCGGGCTCTTAGAAACGGCCCGGCGGTAGGCTCGTCGAGCGATGAACCGCTCTTCATTCCATAGGTCATGGGCGAGCTTCTAGCTCTCGGGCTCGCGATCCTCGTCCTGACGATCGTGCTCGTCGTGGTCGAGCACATGGTCGGGGCCCTGGGAAACGCGGTCGACGCCATTCGAGGGCGCGACCACTGCCACTTCTGCGGTGCTGAGTTGACGACCTCGACCGACGGTGTCAGGCGAGCCACTCGCTGCCGCCGTTGCGAACGGAGCCAGCCATGGGGACACGCCGCCTGACCAGAACGACTCAAAACGCGTGCGGAAAGTGCGTGACCGTGAGGCGGTCGTTCGCCACCAAGACCGAAACGACATCGAAACGGATCTCTTCAGCCGCGGCCCGGTGATCGTGCATCCACGAGCCGGCAAGACGCCGGATCCGAGCTCGCTTACGGACGTTCACGGCCTCGGCAGGTAGTCCCCAGCGATCGGTCGCGCGCGTCTTCACCTCGCAGAAGACGAGCAACCGTCCGCTCTGAGCGATGATGTCGATCTCGCCCAAGGAGCACCGATAGTTGCGGTCGCGCACCTTGAAGCCTTGGCGACGGTAGAGGTCCGCGGCCGCGTCTTCTCCGGCGCGACCGAGGGCCGGTCTGGAGTCCATGGAGAAAGGCTAAAGAAGGGGTGCGACGGGAGTCGGCAAAGGCTTTAACCCTGCGAATGAAGCTCCCGGGCCAGGAGCAAGCTCTGTGAGTTGTAAGAAGGTCAGCCTTCGATGCCGCGCGGCTCCGGGAGAAGATCTCGCTCCGTGAGCTGTGAGAGCTCTTCGACGTTCAGGTCGCGGAAGGTGACGACCTTTACGTGGGACACGAAACGCGCGGGCCTGTGCATGTCCCACACCCAGGCATCGTTGAGCTCGACCTCGAACCACACTTTGGCCCCGATATGCTGGGTGTCGACGCGCACGTCGTTGCAGAGATAAAAGCGCCTCTCGGTTTCGACCACGTACTTGAACATCGGGAGCACATCCCGATACTCCTTGTAGAGCTGGAGCTCCATCTCAGCCTCGTACTTTTCGAGGTCCTCCACGCTCATAGCTGCTCTTATCCTTCCGCTGTGGCTCCCGGCGATCCTGGGAATCCCCCGACCGATTGCCCAAGTCTGACACCTCACGGCCGGCTCCAACACCACCTCGGGCGCAGTTTTCGACTCCGAAGAAGGACCGCCTGTGGATGGCGCTGGGCCCGATCTCGTCGAGCGCCCGCCAGTGATGCCGGGTGCCGTAGCCCACGTTCGTGGCAAATCCGTATTGTGGGTATTTGCGATGATATCTCCGCATTGCGGCGTCCCGGTGATCCTTCGCCACTATGGAAGCCGCCGCCACGCTCCGCGACACGACGTCGGCCTTTTTGACCGCCAGAGCAGGCCACGGCAGTCGGGCGAGCTTGAAGCAGTCGACCAGCACGAAGTCCGGATCCACCGGCAGCCCTGTGAGCGCTCGGCGCAGAGCCTGAAGGTTGCAACGCTGAAGGCCCTCCCGATCTATTCGGTGGGGCTGCACCCGAACGATGCAGACGGCCAGGGCAACCTCTTTGATGCGTCTGGCCAGGCGCCGGCGCTGCAGCGCCGTGCAGAGCTTGGAGTCACGGAGCCCGGCAATCGCAGGCTCTTCGGGAAGAATGACGGCCGCCGCCACCAGCGGGCCGGCAAGGGCTCCTCTGCCGACCTCATCGGCGCCGGCAACGCGCGTGAAGCCGGCCCCCGAGAGGCGAATCTCCATGAGCCCAGATGCGTCGACGACCATGAGACTCAGACTGTAGCGGGCGACCTCGCCAAGTTCCCGGAGCCTAGAGGCCTGCGAAATCGGCGGGAGGCCACAGGATCACGAAAGCGCGGCCCACGACATCGTCTTCGTCGATGGGACCGATGAACCTCGAGTCCTGCGAGTTGCTCCGGTTGTCCCCCATCACGAAGATCTTGCCCTCAGGGACGCGGCAACCCCCCGGGGCCGTCTCGAGCTGCATCCGCTTGCAGTCCCGGTTGAGAATTGTCGTGCTCGACGAGTCTTCCCCCCCTTTGATGTACGGCTCATCCACCGGCTCGCCGTTGATCTTCAGGACTCGCGGGGTATCCGAGTAGCTGATGACGTCGCCGCCCACCGCGGCGATGCGCTTGATGTAGTCCTCTTGCAGCGCGGTCGGGAGCCCCAGCAACTCGCGGACGAAGTTGCGTGCGTCCTCGTGCCATGGAAGGTCGGGTTGACCGGGCAACACGGAGCGAGCGAAGACAACGACATCCTTGCGGCTCGGGGAGTCGACGAGGTACCCGACCTTTTCGACCAGCACCCGATCCCCCTTGTGAAGAGTCGGCAGCATGGATTCGGACGGGATGTAGAACGCCTGCACCAAAAACGTCTTGATGATCACGGCGATGATGAAGGCGAGCAGGATGAGTATGGGAA
>JACDBF010000154.1 GCA_013695055.1 Actinomycetota bacterium | reverse complement strand
AGGTGCGAGCCCAAGACGTTCAATTCCTTGGTATCCCCGATGATCGTCCAGTCAACGGTCACGGGCTCACGCATTACACTGAACTCGACGAAGGTGCCGAGCTTGCGCACCATGCGCAGTCCCTGTTCGACTGCGGCGGGATGGCCGGTCGCTTCGATGTACTCATCGCATCCATAGCCCTGTGTCAGTTTGAGAATCTCGTCCACGACATCCGTCGTCTTTGGGTTAAGCGTGAGATCGGCTCCACATTCGGCAGCAATCTCCAGCCGGGCCTCGTCCATGTCGACTGAAACGAGCACACCTGGATTCTTCAGACGGGCGGCCGCTATCATCCCCAACCCGAGCGGGCCGGCCCCCGCGATGACCACGACATCTCCGAACTCGATAGAAGCACGCTGGACTGCGTGAATGCTGCACGCCAGCGGCTCGATGAAGGCCGCGTGCTCAGAAGGGATGGAGTCGGGCACGAGATGATTGATGGCGTTGCGCGGGAACAGCATGTAGTCCGCCATGGCGCCGAACGCCTTCTGCCGAAACCCATAGATCTCATGCTCCCGGCACATCCAATACTGGCCCCTGGTGCAAAAGCGGCAGTTCCAACAGGGAACGATCTGCTCGGAAACGGCCCGATCGCCCACCCTCAGTCCATGTTTCTCCGACGCACCTTTTCCAAGCGCGACGACCTCGCCGACGAACTCGTGCCCGGGAGTGACGGGGGGCTGACAGTAGCCGGCGCGGTGCTCATCCCCCCAAAACAGCGGCGCGCCCTGATAACACTTGAGATCGCTTGCGCAGATGCCCACCGACGAGACCTTGATCAGCACCTCTTCGGGGCCGGGCTCGGGGATACGTCGCTCCTCCAGCCTGTAATCCTCGGCGGCGTAGCAGATCACGGCCTGCATCTTCTCTCCAACGGCTAAGGTGGTGGTCATCGTCCGGCCCGATACTCGGCGGCCTTGGCTTTCATCTCCTCGTGCTTGCCGTCGTATGCCGGAGCCGTCGGCAAGAAACGTTTCGCAGCCTTGGCAACGAATGTGTAGTTGGGGTCGCACACATTGGCCACCGGACTTTCGGCGATCTGAGAGAGCAGTTGATAGGCGTCCATCCGATCAAGGCCGTAGTCGGACGCCAACCAGTTGACGAGATCCCAATGTGCGATTCGAAAAGCGTCCTCGAGCGGCCGGGCCGAACCTGTCGAGATGATGTAGTCGTCGTTCTCGATACGAGGCCACGGCGTTTGCAGTCCCTTCAGAAGGTCGAGGACCACAACGGTATCCATGGCCGCTTCCACCGCCACCCCGCACGACTCACCTTCGCCCTGCCGGCAATGGCCGTCGCCAATCGAGAACAGCGCGCCCTCGACATTCACCCCGAGATAGCAGGTCACGCCGGCTCGCATCTCAGGCGTATCCATGTTGCCGCCGTGAGCGTCCGGAACGAGACAGGAACGGGCTTCGAAGGCGCCGGGCGCCACTCCCACCGTGCCGTGCATGGGGTCCAAGGGGAGCTCCACCGCATAACCCCCACCGGGCGCTTCGAATCGCACCGTGCGGTTTTGCTTGTCGACTTGATATATCCACACGATCTCGGGGAGCGGATCTTGAAGAGTCGGAGTGTGGGTCGTCGAGGAGAGCGCTCCGAACAACGGAACGGTTGTGGAAGCGGCCCAGTCACGCGCCGGTTCGATGGCTATGAAGTGGACCGCGAGAGTGTCTCCCGCTTGCGCTCCATCGATGTAGAAAGGCCCCGTCTGCGGATTGACGAAGGGGAAGTCGATGACTTTGCTTACGAAGTCCTTGGACGTTCGTACCTTTCCGGCGAAACAATCCTCAGTCCACAGCTCCAGCACGTCGCCAGGCTTCACCATTCGAACGGGCTTCACACCGCCAAACGTCCAGGCGAACTCGCTCGGCTCGGGTCGGTAGCTGATGACGTCCACGTCGCCTCCCCGCCGGGGGCCGGGTCCGGCGCCGGCCCTGCTCATCTCCGGGCGAGTATAGGGCCGCGCCTTACGCGCTCGGCAGGTCCTCGAGGCGCGCGCCGGCGGCTCGCATGGCCTCCAGAGCACGCTTTCCGTCGCCCGGCTCGAGGTTCACCGCCCGCACGGCATCGGCACGTAAGACCGTCTCGAAACCGAGACTCCGGGCATCAAAAACGGTCTCTTGGACACAATAGTCGGTGGCCAGGCCCACGATCACGACCCTGTCGATGCCGCGCGCGCGGAGCATCCCCTCGAGCTTCGTGGGACGCTTTTCCCCGCTCATCCGATCCTCGACGGTGAAGCCCGAGTATCCATCCTCTGCTCCGGATCCTTTCCGGACGACCTCCCCCGCGACATGCATATCGGGGGCGAGCTCGGATCCCCAAGTGCCCTGCACGCAGTGGGCGGGCCACAGTCCTCCTTGAGCTTGGAAGTGAGGCGTCTCCGGGGGATGCCAGTCCTGTGTGTAGACCACCAGCGCGCCGGCCTCAAGAGCTTCTCTTATCTCCTCGTTTATCACCGGGACGATATCTTCCCCGCCGGAAACGTACAGCGCTCCCTCGGGACGCGCAAAGTCGTTCTGCACATCGACCACAATCAGCGCGCAGCTCGAGTCGTAGCTGGCCTGGTTCATGCAGTACCTCCGGGCAAAACCATCTGCCGAGTGGGTGGCAGATGTCGCATAGCGCCACTCACCACCCACTCGGCAGCTTAGGCGGCCTCGCCCAGGTCCGCATCCCGCTCTTCCAGCGCCAGCTCAAGCGCTTCGGCTACGTCCGATACGAGATGGACGGTCACGGTCTCTCTGACGCCTGCCGGCAAATCGTCGAGATCC
>JACDBF010000147.1 GCA_013695055.1 Actinomycetota bacterium | reverse complement strand
GATGCGGAGCTTCTCTTGTTCATCCACGACGACGCCGCGCTCGAGCGCGGTGCGGTCGAGCACATGGTGGCGCGCGCCCTCGCCGACGACTCCACGGCGGTGGTGGGCCCCAAGATCGTCTCCTGGGACGACCCCTTGCGTCTCGAGGAGGTCGGGATGGCCGTCGACCGCTTTGGCTATCCCTACAAGGGCCTGGAAAAGGGAGAGATCGATCTCGGACAGTACGACAATTCATTTGAGGTCTTCTTTGTGACGTCGACGTGCATGCTCGTTCGCCACGAGGTGTTTCGTTCGCTCAGAGGTTGGGATTCTCAGATGCGCGCCTTTTCCGAAGACCTAGACCTCTGCTGGCGCGCGCGCGTGATGGGTCATACCGTAAGGGTGGAGCCCAAAGCCAAGGCCCGCCACGCGATCGCGCTTGCCACCGGACAACGAAGCTCTCAGTTCACGCCCACCCGTTACTACATCCGGCGCAACCGATTGCGGACGGTGGCCAAGAACGTGTCCACGGTGCGGTTGTTCTGGCTGATTCCTCAGTTCGTGCTGCTCGCTATCGCGGAGATGATCGGTTTCATCGTGCTTCGGCAGTACGGGGAGATTGTCAACATCGCGCGCGCTCTTGGTTGGAACCTGCTGCGCCTTCCCCAAACGCTTGTCGCGCGCGCCCGTGTCCAAAGAGCGCGCGCCGTGCCGGACAGAAAGCTCAGCCGCCTCACGGTCAAAGAAGGCACGCGCGTCCGGGCTTATGCCGGTCATCAGACTGAAAGGCTCGAGGAAGCCTGGGGCCGGCGGGCCGAGCTCATAGCCGAGCGGACCGGCCAGGTGCGCGCTGCCCGCAAGCGAGTGACCACCGTTCCGGTCGTGGTCGCGGGACTCATGGTCCTCGCCCTCCTAGTGGGCTTTCGCAACTACCTGTGGTCGGGCGAGGCGTCGGTAGGTACTTTGTTGCCCTATCCAGACAGCCCGTTCGCGCTCGTGCGCGCTTACCTGTCGCCGTGGCGGGAGACCGGCCTGGGGCAGCCGTGGCCGCCGTCCCCGGGTCTTCTGTTCTTGGGGGCTTTTCCGATGCTGGCTCTGGGAGCCGTCGGCGTGGCCCAGAAGCTCCTGCTAGTCGTCCTCGGGGCGGCCGCTTTCTTCGGGGCCTACCGGCTCGTGGCCGAGCTGGTCGGACGCCCGGGACGCTGGGTCGCGGGAGCCGTCTATCTATTCGGCGTCGTGGGCCTGGCCGGGGTGCAGGCTGGCGCTATGGGGGCCCTCGTCTTCGGCGCGGCTGCCCCCTACGTGCTGCGGTCGCTCCTGCACACCACGGGGTGGATACGCCCGGCCCGATACGACGCGGGGGCCGAGATCGCTCGCATCGCCATCGGCACTGCCGTGGCGGCCGCCTTCGTCCCCGGAGCGGCTTTCGTTTTCGCCGGCGCAGGGGTGTTGTTGGCCGCGTCCCGAGCGCTGCTGAGCGCCTCGTCGCCCGTGACAGGGCTCGGGACAGTCGCGGCCGGGACGCTGCTCGGCTGGGCCTTGTTGCTCCCGTGGAGCTGGACCTGGTTTGCCACCGGAGGACCGCTGAGCGAGCTTGCCGGTGGCGAGGGGGGCGCGACCCAAGCCCTCGCTTTCAACGAGGTCGGCATGCTCGAGAGGCTCTTGGGAGCAAGCTCCGAGCCCCCTCTGTTCTTCGCCCTCGCTCCCGTGGTCCTGGGCGTGGTTGCCGTGGGCGTGGGCCTGGGCCAGCGCCGACGCGTCGCGCTCGCTCTGTGGCTCCTGGTCGTCTGCTCGGGATTGTTCGCGAGCGCCGGCGCGCGCGGCCTCGTGCCGGCCTTGCTGGGCTCTCCCGTTGAAGCGGCGGTACTCCCGGCCGTTTGTCTCGCCGCGCTGGCCGGGATCGCGGTTGGGGCGATGAAGCTCGACCTGCCGAGAAGAGGCCTCGGCCTGTGGCAGCCTCTCGCCTTCGGCGGAGCGTCGCTCGCCGCCCTCTTGTTCACCGCCGGAATGTTGCCGGCCTTGTACCACGGCGACTGGGAGCCGGGGAGGGGCACGGACCATGTGTCCGGTCCGGAGCTCGATCAGGTGCATGCCGTCCTCGCCGCCGAAGCCGAAGAGAACGGCGCGTTCAGAACCTTGTGGCTCGGGGAAACCTGGCGTGGGGGAGGGGCCCCGGGTTCGGAGAGCGCGCGCGGGCCCGTGGTGACAGGAGCTGAGGGGAGGTCTCTGGCGGATCTCTTCCAGAGCGATGTCGGTCCCGCGATGATCGCTCTCGAGCGGACCCTGTCGGCGGTCGCCGGCGGGGCTACGGACGGCGCGGGCCGCCTGCTGGCGACCTTCAACGTTCGCTACGTGGTGCTGGAGCGCGCGCCGGGCGTGGGCCGGTGGCTGGAGCAGAGGGATCTCGGCGTCGC
>JACDBF010000139.1 GCA_013695055.1 Actinomycetota bacterium | reverse complement strand
GAAGGTCGTGTACGACTTCGCCAGGCTCATGCAGATAGCCGGGGTGTCTTTCGCCGTCCTGGGACCCGACGAAGCGTGCACCGGAGATCCTGCACGCAGGATGGGGGCCGAGCACATCTATCAGGTGTTGGCGGAGCAAAACATCCGGACGCTCAACGCCGCCAAGCCAAAGAAGATCGTGACGGTCTGTCCGCACTGCTTCAACACGATCCTGAACGAATACCCTCAGTTCGGAGGGAACTTCGATGTGATTCATCACACCGAGTACCTCGCACAACTCGTCGCCGCCGGCAAGCTGGCCCCTCAGGGCGAGATAAATGAGACCGTCACCTATCACGACCCTTGCTACAACGTGCGCCACAACGACGTCTGGAAGGGGGCGCGCGCAGTAGTCGAGTCCATTCCCGGCGCACGTTACAAGGAGTTGCACCGCCACGGCCATTCGACGTTCTGCTGCGGCGCGGGCGGGGGCCGGATGTGGATGGAAGAGCGCATGGGCAAAAAGATGAACACTGAGCGCACCGACGAAGCCCTGGCCTCGGCATCCGACACGCTCGCCGTCGGCTGCCCCTACTGCAACATCATGCTGTCCGACGGAGTGACCGAGCGCGCGGCCGGCGAACAAATGGCGGTCAAGGACATCGCGCAGATCCTTCTGCAATCAGTCGAGCTCGATTCTCCCTCACAGCAGACCACGAGAGACGGAAAGGGGAGCGTGTAGTGGAAGCGGGTGCGTACATCCCACATCTGCGTGCGGACGGCGATGCTCTCGCCTCCGCCGCGGACGGCAATTTCGAAGCGCGCGTTACCGGCTGCCCAGAGTGGATGGTGGGCGATCTCGTCGAGCACACGGGCGAAGTCCATCGCTTCTGGGCACAGGTGGCCGAACGTCGCCTCCAGAGCCATGAGGACGTGCAGCGGTCCGAGCTGCCCCCGGACGACCGCCTGCTCGACTGGTTTCGAGAAGGCACCGAGCACCTGGCCTCAGTGCTGGAGAACACCGACGGATCGGTGCCGGTGTGGTCCTGGTCAAATCAAAAAGACGTCGCCTTCGTCAAACGACGCATGGCTCAGGAGACGACGGTTCATCGCTGGGACGCGCAGGACGCAGCCGGACGGGCGCAAGACATCGACGCTGAATTAGCCGCAGACGGCATCGACGAGCTCTTGGACATCTTCGTTCCGGTTGAAGATGCGCCGCTAAAGGGCGACGGGGAGACCATCCATCTGCACAGCACCGAGGGGGCCGGCGAGTGGCTCCTCACGCTCACACCCAAAGGGATCGAAGTCGAGCGCGACCATCGCAAGGGCGATGCGGCCATTCGCGGCGGGGCGTCGGACCTCCTGCTGCTCATGTGGCGCCGAGTTCCCACATCGTCCGTCGAGATACTGGGCGACAACGCTCTCGCCGAACGATTCCTGTCCTGGATCGACCTAACCTGATGCAAAACCCATTGCCGAGTGGGTGATGGATGTCGCATAGCGCCACTCACCACCCACTCGGCGAGATCAACGCTCGCAGCGGACGACCTCATCTCTGCCCGGCCCGCTGCTGCAGGTGTCGCGGCCGGAGCCGCCGTCTAGTTGGTCGGCCCCAGGGCCGCCCATGAGATGGTCGTCGCCGCTACCCGCTTTCAAGATGTCGTTGCCGTCGCCACCAACAAGCGTGTCGGCGCCAACCTTGCCCTTCAGGGCGTCGGTACCTGCGTTGCCTTTAAGAGAGTCGCGACCCAGCCCACCCGCAACGATGTCGTTGCCATCGCCACCCTCGCCCTTGTCGGCCCCAAGGCCACCCAGCACAGTGTCCTTGCCCGATCCGCCGAAGAGCCTGTCGTTGCCTTCACCACCGAGGATACCGTCGGCTCCCCCTCCAGCGAACACCACGTCGTCGCCGTTCCCCGCGTCGACCGTGTCGTTTCCGGTAAAGGCGCAGAAGGTGTCGTCGCCATCGGTGCCCACGAGCTCGTCACCTTGGGGTGTGCCGGCGACAAAGCTTCCATCCCCGCCGGACTTGGCTTCGGTTTCGCCGTAGCTCATGCCGGCACATGGGCCGGTGGTGATCTTGGCCCCGGCTTCGGAGTCGTCACCGGGGCCCGAGCAATCCGGGTCGTCCAGATCGACTTTGCCGTCGCCATCGTTGTCCGCGCCGTCGCTGCACGCTGGAGGCGGAGCTGCCCCCTCCCACGTCTTCAGCACGGTGTCGGTCGTGTCTTCGAAGCCGACCGGCTCCTCCGTATCGCAGTTTCCGCCATCCTCCGGGCCCGCTGCAGGGTCGTAGACGGAGTCGCCGTCGGTGTCGACGTACCCGCAGATGTGATCCGTGCCGTTCCGCATGGCAGCATCGACATAAGCGACGGCGCATTGACCGAAGTCGTTCGTAACGCAATTGAGATCACTAACCCCGTCGACGAGGTTCTGGTTGGGTCCCGCAATGATCTCGAAGTCGACGGCCATGCCGCTTACGCGCTCATTGAAGCCGTCGATCACCCTGGCTTGCACAATGTGCTCGGTCCCGACCGGATTGGTCGCGTTTTCGGGCGTGACGTTGAGCCCCGTTGGCGAGCCGTCGGGCACTGCGTAAGAACCGCCGAGCAACGTCTCGCCGCTATCGACCTTGTCGTTGTCGACGCCCTTGTCGGCCCACACCTGCCACCGGTAAGTACCCACGGGGCGGGGGCCGCGCGTGAAAGTTACCCTCCCGTTCTCATCGGTCGGCCGGTCACAGGCGCCATTCGTGACGATGGTCGCCTCCGGTGTGCACAAGCTCTTGGTCCCCGGGACTTGACCTTCGTTGTCGTCGTAGTCGAGAAGGACGCCCACACATGCTTCGCCAGAAACGTTCTGAGCCTCGACTACCAGATCCGAGCTCTCCGTGGGAGGGACCGTGTTGTCCTCTGAGATGAACGCAATGTTGACGACTTCCTCCTGCGTGCAAGGCGTCGCCGCGTGAGCGGTCCCGGTGAGTGGAAAAGTCACCGCCGACGCTGAAATGAGCAACGACAGCATCGCCCACAAGGAAAACGTGCTATTGGTCGCGCTTCGTGAACGCGTAAACAAGATTGACCCCCTCTGGTCGTCCCGCCACACCTACGAGTACCGATAATGATCCACCGGTCGCTCAAGGATGTAATAAGCAAAGTCACCTACGACTCTTCGGCAACGGATAGCCACGATGCAAACCCTTTGATGATGGCAACGAGCGGCCCTCGTCGGAGTCGCGCCGCGCGCACCGGGTTGCTGCGACTACGTAGAGCTCAGAAGTTCTCGTAGTAACGCGACGGCGTAGGTCCTCTTTGACCCTGGTACTTGGAGCCCATTCCGCTCGAACCGTAGGGCTGCTCTGCGGGCGAGGTCAGCGTGAAGAAGCTGATCTGTCCGATCTTCATGTTCGGGTAGATGGTGATCGGCAGGTTTGCGACGTTGGAGAGCTCCAGCGTGAGATGACCTTCGAAGCCGGGGTCGACATACCCCGCGGTGGAATGGATCAGGAGTCCGAGTCGCCCCAACGAGCTCTTACCCTCGAGACGCGCGACGAGATCGTCGGGCAGCTTGACATACTCGCTCGTCGAACCGAGGACGAACTCTCCCGGATGAAGGATGAATGCCTCCTCCTCACCAACCTCGACGAGCTCGGTTAACCCTTCCATCGGCTTCTTCACGTCGATATACGGATAACGGGCGTTGTGGAAGGTGCGAAATAGCCGGTCCACTCTCAGATCGATCGATGACGGCTGCACGCCTTCGGGGTCGAATGGTTCGATTCCGATGCGTCCGGAATCGAGTGCGGAGCGGATATCGCGATCGGAAAGAATCATCAACGTAGTCTACCGACGGGCCCCTTTCGTAACGACCCGCCCTCATCCGGATGACTCGAAAAGAGGGCCGCCTCATTCAGCTCCGTCCGTCGTCCGCCGATGCTGGGACATGAGCCTTCTCCACCTGCAGGTGCTTCCGGTCGCCGAGCGTATCCATTATCCGCACAACGGAGAGCGACCATGATCCATTGGATCGGAATAGCTCTCTTTGCGGCGGCTGCCGCATCCGCCGTCAGATGGTGGATCACGCGCTATGACTCCTTGGGCCGAGCTCGATCTTTCCCGTGGTTCACGATCGGCTTCTTCGTGGTGCTTGGGATCGCCGCCGTCACGCCTTGGTTCCTGCGAATCCACCTCGAGCACCGTCTCAGCGACGCCGCCTCCGAGGTGGTGGGAGCGAGGGTCGACGTGCACTGTCAAGCTTTCGGAGGCGCATTCTTCGATGTCGGCGCGGAGCTTGGCTACGTGGCCTTCGGCCCGGATGGGGTTCCCGAGCGCTCGACATTGATCAAACGAAACCAGTGCCGGGATCTTTCTGCTTACCTGCGCTCGACAAAGGAGGCTCCCAGCGAAGCTCATATAATCGCCGTACACGTGCTGAGCCACGAGGCGATGCACATGAGTGGGCTAACCGACGAGGGGGAGACCGAATGTCTCGCCGTCCAGCGCGATTATGAGATGACGCGGCTCTTGGGTGCGCCGGAAGCATCGGCTCGCTACCTGGCGGTGTCGTACTGGCAGAGCATCTATCCGCGCATGTCCAGCGAATACCGATCCGAAGAATGCGGGGCGGGCGGGGCGCTGGACAAGGGAACGCCCGAAGCACCGTGGGCAATCACCGGAACGAGCTTCCAGTAACCGCCCATCGCAGGCGCAACGCATCATTGCGCCCTCTGAACCTCTATCGAGCCGTCGTTAGCGAAAGGGTCGGCCACCTTTCCGATGTAGGGCGCGATTGCGATAAGCGACTCTTCTAACTGTGACTTCGTCGAGACATCTCCGTCGAACAGTCTCGCTGTTACGTGCGCCCCGGCGGGTTTGCGCTCATACGTCCACACTCCTCCCACCCGGCCCCCGCGCAGCACGACCTGTGAGACCCACGCTCCGGGCCGGTAAACCTCCCCTTTCCAGGCCTTGGGAACGACGGCTTCGTGTGGAAGACCGGCGAGGGTGTAGGGATCGAACATCCCCAGCAGCCGTACCTCATCATCCTCTTTGGCCCGCTCTAGTGCCCGGAGGTCGCGCCGCAGCAGGTAAACCACCTCGCCGGCCCGCTGCAACCGAGCGACCTCGCCTCCCAACAACGCGATGACCCTGCCCGCCTCCGGGGGAAAGAAACCCCACCACCGAGCAAACTCCTCGCGCGTCGCCGGGCCGTGAGATGTCAGAT
>JACDBF010000124.1 GCA_013695055.1 Actinomycetota bacterium | reverse complement strand
ACGACGCCGCGCGTCTTGTCTTCCTTGGGTCCGGTGAAGATCTCGCCGTCCGGGAAGTTCTCTTTGCCGTCGGCCGGAAGAATCGTCCGGCCCCCGACCTCGAGGAAGAGATCGGTGCCCTCCCCCTCGATGTGGACCTCGTTGCGATCCTTCATCCAGTCGACGAGGCGCGCGTGCTTGGAGGCTACCTTCTGCCATTCGGCCACGGGGTCGTCAGCGTCGACGAGGCACGCCCCGTAATAAAACTCTTCGTACTCGGCGAGGCTCATCTCGGCGTCCATCGCATGCGCTTCGGTCGGGAACAGAGTGACGTTCCAGCGGCTCTTGCCCTCGGCCGCGCGCTTCAGGAAGGTTTCGAACAGCGGCTTGCGAGCCTTGGCGGCAATCGTCTGACGCTCGGGATCGATGCGCGACAGCTGACGAGTATTCATGTCGCTGATGATGGTGAAAGTGACGTCGACGTTCTCGACCATCCACTTGTCGGTCTCCCATACGTACTCGAGCTGGTGATCGCTGGCGAAGCGGTAGAAGTACGACTCCGCCTGCGGGAGCGACGCGCGAATGCTCGGGAGAGCGCCGATCTCGAGGCACCGCTGATAGATAGCGAGTATCAGCGGCTCGGCTACATAGGAGCCCCGAATCCCGACGAGGTCTCCCTCCTTCACGGATGTCGAATAGTCGACGAGGATGTCCGCCAGCTTCTCCACGCGTTCGTCCCTCATGATCGCGCCTCACCCCTTCGGTCGGTGTTGCTCGTGTGCTCGATCCAAAGATCGAGCATCGCATTGAACTCGTGGTGCCTTTCCATCATGGCCATGTGACCGCACCCCTCGAACACCTTCAGCTTGCCCTGGGGCAATCTAGCGGCTATGTATTCGGATGCCTCGGGCAGCGTGACGTGATCGTGAGTGCCTCCAACCACCAGCACCGGCACTCCTATGCCGCCGAGCGCATGCCTTACGTCGAAGTCACGATACGCCTTGAAGAGGTCGAAGATGACATCGCTCGGAGTGTCCGCAAGCATGTCGCAGGTGAAGTCGACTTGTCGCGCCGACGCCCCAGGCGCGAAGCCCGCGAAAGACACGGCCCAGAAGAGCGCGTCGGACGGCTTCACGACCTTTCGCCAGCGATCGATCCGCAGATGCTGGGAGCCGACGAGGTCAAGGGGCCGGCGCGTGATTCTTTCGAGGCGGGCGATCGCCGCTCCGCCGATCATGGTTTCGGTCGCGGGACGATAGGTGGTGTTGCAGAGCACGAGACTATTGATCCGCGTCCGCATCAGGTCGGGCCACTCGTGGCAGAGCTCGAGAGCGATCATGCCGCCGAGCGAATGCCCGACGAGCGTAACCTCGTCGAGTCCCGCATCCTGGATGACCGCAGCCAGGTCCTCGGCGAGGGTCGCCACGGAAAAAGGGGCGCCTCCCTTCGGTTGCGACCGGCCGTGGCCTCTCAAGTCGTAGAACACCAAGCGGTGATCGCTGATGCCGGCGAGCTGATAGTGCCATTGGTCGGTGCGGAGCGCGGAACCGTGCACGAAGACGACTCCGCGCGTGCGGAGCGGCCCGGTCTCCTCGACGTAGATCGAGGCGCCGTCGGGCCGGACGAGATAATGAGCCCTCTGGCCCCGCCGGGCGCCGAAGGCTTGTCCGGCCTCTGGATCCTCGGTTCGGCGGCGTCTGACGACCAGGTGCTCGGTGGCGATGCCCGCGACGAGCCCCGCAGCGGCGCCTGCAAGCGTAACTACTCGACCGGGCCAGATCACCCCCCGTGGTCACGCTCCCCGTCGTCGCGCCCAACTTCGTCCCCGTCGTTGAGGCGGAGCTCGTTCAAGTAGACGCGCGGGACCCGCGAGGGGATCCTGGTGGTTATCTCGTAATTGATGGTGCCGGTCAGTCCGGCCAGCTCCTCGGCCGCTATTCGCTCGTCCCCGTCCGATCCGATCAGAGTCGCGACATCTCCGATCTCGACGTCGTCGTCTCCAACATCGACCATGAACTGGTCCATGCACACGGTGCCCGAAACGCGATAGCGCGTACCGTTGATCAGCAGCGACGCCCGGCCCGAGAACCCGCGGCCGTAGCCGTCCGCGTAGCCGGCCGGAACCGTGACGACCCTGGCGCTGCGCTCCAGGCCGTAGGTGAGCCCATACGACAGCGCTCCCCCGGCGGGAACGGATTTGACCATGTTGGTGCGCGCTCTCAGAGCCATGGCGGGACGCAGATCGGCGCTTCCCACAAAAGCCGGGCCGGGCCACAATCCGTAGCAAGCGATACCGCAGCGCACCAAATCGAGATGGCTCGCCGGCATCGAGATGGTCGCGGCCGAGTTGGCGATGTGCCGGTACCGGGGCCTCATGCCGGATCGATCCAGATTGCGATCGACGTCCTCGAAGAGCTCGAGCTGCTTGCTGGTGAAGGGGTGACCGGGCACGTCCGCGACCGCCAGATGGCTCCAAATTCCCTCGACCTCGATGCCCGGAAGCGCACGCAGCTCGAGGAGGGCGTCCTCGACATCATCCGGAGGCAGCCCGACTCGATGCATGCCTGTGTCGATCTTGACGTGGATGGGGACCGTGCGGGCCGCCGCCACGGCCGCGTCGGAAAGCGCGGCCGCGAATTGCGAGGTATAGACCGCGGGAGTGAGGCCAAGCTCGATCATGGTTCCGGCCGCTTCGGGCGGGGGCTCGGTGAAGACGTGAATGGGGGTCTCGATCCCGTCCGCGCGCAGGTGGATCGCCTCGCCGACGCGGGCCACTCCGATCCGAGTTGCGCCCCCCTGAAGCGCGGCCCTGGCCGAGGCGGGGTTCCCGTGCCCGTAGGCGTAGCCCTTGACCGCGGCCATGACCTCCGAAGAGGGGGCCAGGGCCCGCAGCACGCCGACGTTGTGACGGATGGCGCCGAGATCCACCTCGGCCCAAACCGGGTGGCCGCGATCCTCGATCTCCGCCTTAGTGAAGCCGGTCATGATCAGAGGTTAAACGGGGCACCTTCATCGCGGAGGTGGCGGGCCGCGGCCGGCAGGGCCCCGGCGACATCGGAGGCCAGAACGCCCGCGGCGCCCAGGGCCGAGGCGGTGATCGCGCCGGCGAGGCCGTGGATGTAGCACGCGGCCCAGGCGGCTTCAAAGGCTTCGAGCCCGGCGGCCGCGAGGGTGGCGATCGCGCCGCAGAGAACGTCGCCCGTCCCGGCGGTGGCGAGCTCCGGCCCTCCGGTTGGGTTCACGACCGCCCGCCCATCGGGCCGGGCGACGACCGTGCGCGCGCCCTTCAGCAGGATGACGCAGCCGAACCGGCCGGCCGCCATCCGGGCCGAGCGAAGCCGGTCGGCTTGGATCGCTGCCGCCGATGTGTGAAGGAGGCGCGCAAGCTCGGCGGGGTGAGGAGTGAGAACGGCCGGCCACCGGCGCGCCGTGAGAGGGCCCGTATCCGAGGCCAGCACGTTGAGGCCATCGGCGTCGATCACGAGAGGCAGCTCGACTGAGTCGAGAGCTTTCACGACCAGGGCCCGCTGCGATTTCCCATCGCCGATTCCGGGCCCGATGGCCAGGGCGCCGGCTCGCTCCAGCACGCCGGAGAAGCGCTCGATTGAGGCCTCCACCAGAACGTCGTCGTCCGAGACGATCGTCGACAGAACCTCTGGGACAGAGCTCGACAGCGCGTGCTTGACCGCGCTCGTGGAGCCACAGGTCGCGTATCCGGCCCCCATCTTGAGCGCCCCCTTGACCGTCAACAACGCGGCCCCGGTCATCGCGTCCGAGCCCGCCAGCAGCGCGACGGCTCCCCCGCTGCGTTTGTGCGCATCCGGAGAGCGCCTCGGCAGCACCCGGGCAACGTCGGACCTCTCGGTCATGAGTGCGCGCGCGCCCTCGACCGGGATGCCGATGTCGACGGCTTTCAGCTTGCTCGCGTGCAGCGCGCCCGGACCCGTTGCCGTGCCGGTCTTCTCCGCGGCCAGGGCGACCGTCACCTCCGCTTGAACCGCCGGTCCGTCGACCGCGCCGGTCTCTCCGTTTACGGCCGAGGGAATGTCCACCGCAACGACGGGGGCCGGAGCGCCGTTGATCGCGTTGATCGCAATGGCGGCATCGCCCTCCGCCCGGCCCCGAAAGCCGGTACCGAAGACGGCGTCGACGATGACGTCCGCCCCGTTGAGAGAATTCTCCGTGAAAGGGCGTAGCGGCACGCCGCCACGCTCCATGAGCCGGAGGTGGTGTGCGGCCGCTCCTTCTGATTCTGCCGCCGAGCCCACCGCCCAGCACGTGACGGCCATCCCGCGTCCGCGCAGGACGCGCGCGACGACGAACCCGTCCCCTCCGTTGTTCCCCTTGCCGCAAACGACCGCGGCACGCCGGCCGTAAACGCCCCCGGCAACCCCGAGCACGGCGTGGGCCACCGCGCGCCCGGCTCGGTCCATGAGGACGATCGCCGAAGTCCCCGATGAGATCGCGGCCGCGTCCGCCGCCCTCATCTCCTCGGGGGAGAGGAGCGGTCTCAGAGTTAGCGCTCGGGCGACGTGGGGGGAGTGGACGTGGGCGGAGTGGACGTGGGCGGAGTGGAGGAGCTCGGCGGCTCGTAGCCGGTCGAATCCGGTGGCGCCTGAGCGTGAGCCGCATCCTGCTTGGCCCGCGTCTCTGCAGCCGCGCGCGCCATCTCCGCCTCCAAAGAGGTGATCGAAGCGATTAGACGGTCGGCCTCCGACCCGGCCGCCACGCCTTTGACGCGCTCCTGGTGAATCAGATAGCCGAGCTCTTTGGCGGCTGCATCCATCTTGCGTTTGAGCTGCGTCTCTTCGACTTTGCCCTGAGCTTGCGCGGTTACCTTCTTGGCTTCCACCGCAACCTCTTGAGCGGCGTTCTTGAACTTGTCCATGAAGCCCATAGGAGACCCTCCTAACTAGTCATCGGTACCGATTCATTATCACGCTACTCGACGGTCACGCTCTTGGCCAAGTTTCGCGGTTTGTCCGGCGACAAGCCCTTTTCCTTCGCGACGAAGTAAGCGAAGAGCTGCAACGGGATGGTGTCGAGTATTGGAGTCAGCAAGGGTTTGGTGATCGGCACCTCGAACAGCTCGTTGGCGAGAGAACGCGCGCGTTCATCCCCGCGTGGCGCGATCAGTATCGTCTCTGCTCCGCGGGCCCTCACCTCTTGCACGTTGGCGAGCATCTTGTCGTAGAGGCGGTGACCCGTCAGCACCGCCACGACCGGAGTTCCCTGTTCGACAAGAGCGATGGCGCCGTGCTTGAGCTCGCCGGCCGCGTAGCCTTCGGCGTGGATATAGGAGATCTCCTTGAGCTTGAGCGCTCCTTCCATCGCGACCGCCATACCCACGCCGCGCCCGATGAAGAGCGCATCGGATACTCCCGCGTACCTCTTGGCGGCCCGGCAAATGTCGTCTTGCAAAGTCAAGACCTCTTCGATCTGAGCGGGGAGGGCTTTCAGGGCGTCGATCGTCTCCGACATCTTGTCTTCCGTCATGGACCCACGCTGCTGCGCGAGGTAGAGAGCGAAGACATTCAGTGCCGTGAGTTGAGCGATGAACGTCTTCGTCGCTGCGACACCGATCTCGGGCCCCGCATGTGTGAATAGAACTGCGTCGGCATCGCGGGTAATGGAAGAGCCGACTACGTTAGTCACAGCGACGACGTTGGCGCCCATCTCCTTAGCGAAACGAAGTGCAGCGAGCGTATCGGCAGTTTCACCGGACTGTGCGATACCTATGACCAAGGACGTGTCGTCGAGCACTGGATCGCGATAGCGGAACTCAGAGGCAAGGTCGAGCTCGACCGGCATCCGCGTCCAGTGCTCGATTGCATGCTTCGCCGTCATGCCCGCGTGATAAG
>JACDBF010000101.1 GCA_013695055.1 Actinomycetota bacterium | reverse complement strand
CGTCGCCGCTAACATCAGCTAAGCGGATCAGCATGGCGCCGTAGCCTTCGTAGTGCGGAGTGCTGAACAACACTCCCGCGAAAGAATCGATCAACGCGGGCTTCTCCTCGGGGTCACAGAAGACGACCAGCACTTCGGTGTCGTGGACGCCGTCGCGGTCGTGCTCGCGCTCGCTCCACATGCGACAGAACCCCCTGTTGCGGACCTTGAGCGACGAGGTGCCGTACGAGGTCGACTCCTGGACCTCAGGGAGGTGAGTGGTGAGCCGCTTGACGTCATCGAAGGTTGCCACGAGCGCATTTTCCCACGGAGGGCGATACGCCGGTATGGGTCAGAGCTCCAGAGGTTGCCCCTGCGGATCTCGCTTCGCAACCCGATGGCCAGCGGCTCGCGGCCGAAAGCTAACTGGATGGTGGGACCTCCACGATTCCGGGGGCGGTTCATTGGACCCCCGTGATCAGTAGGTGCCCACCGAGACCCGCTGCAAGTACGAGTAACAGCGACTTCGTGCGGGTCGCAGCCACGGCCGCAACGAAAACGGCGGCTAGCGTTCTGCAGATGGATCTCGTGACGTTGTCACCAGCCGATATCGCGGCGAATCCCGCAAACAAGGGAGCAAGGACGCGCGAGACCACGCGCGCCACGCGGGTGATGGCAGTGGGAGGAGCAGCAGCGACGCAGCTCTGCTGAGATGCGTCAGCAGAGCCAACGCTAGGATCAACCAGACGGTCGCTTGGCCTCCCGGTAAAGCGACCACGACCGCGGCGATCACGGGAGCAAGGCCTCTGGCCTTCTGACCTGAGGTCAACTTCTTCGGCTCTCGCTAACGTTGACTGCCGTTTGGGCTCGAGACCTCAACCAAAGTGCGACGTGGCTTGGTTGCATAGTCTCACTGACCACGTCGAGCAAATGACTTGTCAGGTCATCGATATTGATCTCGTCGCGAACTCTCGCGCTGAAGGCCTCGATCGTCATTTGGGCGTCGAACTTCCTCCGGTTGAAACGGCGATCGACGGCTTCCTGGATGCGACTGCGAGCGGGACCGAACAACGCGGCTACCGCGAGCGTGGAGCCCGCAACTACAAGCCCAGAGCCTGCGATGCGCTCGCTGATGAGCTGTTGCAGCACGATCACCATCCCGTAGTAGGCGAGCCCCAGGAACGCCGTGAGGGTCCCGTAGACGAGGGTACGGTTGATAATGAGGTCGATGTCGTAAAGGCGGTGTTTGAGGATGGCAATTCCGGCCGCAATCGGAAGGCCGCCAAACGCGGCCAGGACGATGACGTTCGTCCAGCGGATCAAATACGAGGGAACGATGGGCGAGGGAAGGTTGGGGATCAGGACCATGACCGAAAGGACCGTTGCGGCGTAGACGAACCATTTGAGCTGTTGGCGCTCGTCCCCCCTCGCCCGCTTTAGCCGCAGGATGACAGCGATCGCTGCGGCGAGGGCGATCAGGACCGCTAAGAGGAATGAGCTTCCCAACAAGGCGGCCACAAGGCCCTCCCCGAAACTCTCCGGTCCGTTGAAGGCGTGCAGGTCCTCTGCCCCCGGAGGAGCAGTGAGCCAGGCGGCTGCGGCGGCCAAGATGAAGCTGTCTAGAGCCGCCGCCCACGCCACGGGTCTCCACCTCCGGGAGGGCAGCCGCCCAGTGGGAAACAGGAGCATCAGGAAGGTCGCAACGCCACCCCCGGCGGGAAGCCACGATCCCACCCATGCCATGAACTCGCCGGCCGGGAGGGAGCCAGGGGCTGAGATCAGTGCCCGAATGGCATAGTCCTGGCTCAAGATCGACAGAATCAAGCCGAGCCCAAGGGCACAGAAGAGCCAGCCCACGGCGTTTCTAGGGAGGCGTGAAGCGGCCAGCGCGCCGACCGACGCAGCTATCGCTCCCAGCAGGGCCATCTGGCCCGGGAGCCCGATAGAATCCGCGCTCGTCGCAGCACGGTTCAGGAATGCCAGCACCAGGTCGGCGGCCGCCAGGCTCACGCTCAAAACCCACAGGGAGTAGGCGATTCGAGAAGAGAAGGAGGTTCCCATTGCGGGAGCCTTCTTGACTGTCCTCATGCGCGGTACCTTCGCTGGAAACGCCCCTTTCGGCAGACACCCGAGAGCTTGCCCGGCGGCCCGCTCCGGAATCGTGACCGGCGGGACCGATGGAACCCACCAAGGTAAAGGACCCTAGTTGCGTTCCTACGGGGAGTTTGACACCGCTCTAAGAAGACAAAGCGCCGCTTCGCGTGGGCTACGAGTTGCGGGCAGGAGACATCCCGGCAGAGTGACTTCCCCATGCGTTACTGGAGCGTCGTGCGAGACGCGCGGTTGAATGCCTCGGACAGGCGCGCCACCACGTCGGCCGCTACGCGGTGATCCGGATCTAGATCGGGGTTATAGATGACGACGCTAGCCCCAGCGCACCCCTCATCGGCGAGCGCGGGCACAACAAGGCACAGCCATTGCCGCCGGGACAGTCCGTCGGTCACCATCTCGATCGCGAGCGCGATCTCAATCGCCCCCAACCAGCAGCGGCATGTGGCCCGCCGCGTGCGCGCTGGCGACGGCCGCCTGCGTGCCCGCCACCAGCCGGACTAGCTCAGGCTCGTTCAACGGGCCGGAGCGAGCGCGCACACCGCTGGGTGGGGGCAGATCGAGGTCGCCCTTCTCGTGGAGATCAGCCACGGCCCTCAATCGAGGCGCGAGATCCGCATCGCGTAAGGCACTGATGCCATTGGCGATGCCACCGGGGTTCGCCATCGAGGTGTACGGCACGCCGATCAGCTCAAGTGGCCCCATAGTCCTCCTGATCCATTCTGGTCATGAGACCCCTTCTCACCCGACGACCAGATCGGCCAGGGCCTTTGGGCCCGTCCTTCAGTCTTCATCGCAGCGGCGACGCCAACGAGGGAGTATCGTCAGCCGCAGGCAGTCCGTCCACAGGGCTGTTGTGTCCTTGAGTGCTTACCACCCCCGTCATTGCAAGAGCGGCTTGCGCCTCGGTGGCTGCTTGAACCCACTCGATCTGGATGGGCTTTCCTTCGGGAGATTTCTCAGTGCCCACGATGACACGATCGCCCATTACGGAGAGCACACGATTCGGCCGTCCCGTCATCGTGGGTATGAGCTTGCCGACGAGTGCGCTTAGGTGTGCACGTGCGTCTAACGCTCTCCGACTATCAACCACATCTGAGATCCTACGACGAGCCCTTAATCCCGATGAAGAAATGAACGGTTACGTCGCCTCTCTACCGCCCGGGCGAAGTCATCGAAAGACGCGTCAAAGTCATTGGGGTCAAGATAAGTCATGAGGAAGCGATCATCGGTGATGCCTGTCGTACCGGCGACCTTCACGATGCTCAAGTCTTCATCTACGTAAGTGACTTTCTCTTCTTCCACGCATCCCCCACTTCGAAGCGAGCGCTGGTCTTCTACTCGGCTATTTATTGGCTGGTGGCTGATCGCTCGCGCAGCCAACCCTCACCCAGACTAGACGATGTCGAGGGCACATGAGGTGTGCCCGTGCTCTCTTCCCACACGCGAATCAACGCCTGCTGAAGATGCCGTTCCGGCTTAGTCATCATCGAAGGGCCGCCCGAAGGCGACATCAGTCGACGGCGGGCGCTGCCAGAGCTGGACAGAGAGAATGTCTCCACCCGCATCCACCACCACTCGCCCTGAAGTGTATGCGGTTGGCTGGGGTCTGGGAGGTTGTCCGACGACGGGTCCATGAACAGTGAAGCTACCTGTGAAGAGCAATGCGTAAACGGGCGAGTTCTGATTCTCGGCCGAGATGGAAGTCCCCGATGTGTTGGAGTCTTCTACGCTCGTCCATGCGCCAACGTGGCGACCGCCGCTCGATACACCTCCGCCACTTTGCCCTCGTAGCTGGACTCGACGAATCCGATGGCTCTCGCCTGTACGATTTCGGGAACCTCGTCAACGCCTATTTGGGCATCCGATGATTCCCTAGAGGCACTCGTCGCAGCTCCCACCACAAGTAGACCCAAAGCGACACCAGCTATAACCACTCGTCGGAAACCTTTATTCTGCATTCTTGTGCCTGCATCTCCTCCAACGACCTTCTTGGTGTTGAAGGATACAAGGAGTAGGTCGCCTTCGAGGATTGAAGGCGCGCAATCTCTGGAGCTAAGAGGTGTGACACTGTGGCATTGAAGCTGTCTTAGATAGCCGTCGGGTGCCGATGCTCGTAGAGCTCGACCTCCACGTCTCCCGGCAGTATCAGGGTCGTAGTGATTCCCCAGCCTTCGTCCAGCGGATTGCCCCGCACTTCGATGCCCTTATCGCGCAGTTCCTTGATGGTCTGATTGATGTCATCGCACATCAGGGTGAGTTGGTGACGGACCCCGCTGTCGTATGTCGGACCTTCGGCTGGATGGATCCCAAGCTCGGCCGGCGGCAGGGCGAAGATTACCATCCGTCGCCGGTGTCTACGTGTTGCTCAGTGCCTTCTGCATCGCCTTCGAGTTCGGGCCGGGCCATCCACCCACTTGATCTGCAACAATGAGCGAAGAGCCGTGGATGGAGGAATTCGAGGCCTTTCGAAGGGCGCGTCTGGTTGACTTGCGTTTCATCAGAACTCCGTCAACAAGCCCCTCTTGGTGAGGGATGAGAGGAGCTGTCATGGATGACGCGATGGAGAATCAGAGCTTCGACTTCAGCGATCTCCGCGCCCTTTATGTCAACTGCACGCTTAAGCGGTCGCCCGAGGCGTCGCACACACAAGCGCTATTGGACAAGTCAATCTCGATCATGAAGGCGCAGGGTGTGCGGGTCGAGTTGTTGCGAGCGATCGATCACGATCTCGCAACAGGAGTTTGGCCGGACATGACAGAGCATGGATGGGCGTCGGACGAATGGCCACAGATCTTCGACAAGGTATTGGCTGCCGACATCCTTGTGCTTGGATCGCCCATATGGCTCGGAGAGAAGTCATCGGTCTGCACTCGCGTAATCGAGCGTCTTTACGGCAACTCTAGCGAGCTGAACGCACACGGTCAGTATGCTTACTACGGCAGGGTCGGCGGCTGCCTGATCACCGGCAACGAGGACGGCATTAAGCATTGCTCGATGAGCATCTTGTATGCACTGCAGCACCTTGGCTATCTGATCCCACCACAAGCCGACGCCGGGTGGATTGGAGAGGCTGGACCCGGCCCCTCTTATGGAGACGATGGAATCGGATTAGACAACGACTTCACAAACCGCAATACCGCGTTCATGACGTGGAACTTGATGCACGGCGGCCGCCTGCTCAAGGATCGAGGCGGGTTCCCCGTCCACGGCAACCGGCGTTCCGAATGGGATGCGGGGTGTCATTCGGGGAACCCAAACCCCGAGCATCGGTGAGCGGCAATCATTTTGTGCGAACGCTCATTCGTTCTGCTGGTCGTTGAGGTGACGGACGACGACTCCAGTAACGTCGCCGAGAGTCTCGATTTGCGAGCGCGACAGCAAGTCGATGAAGTTCCGGCGAACCGATTCAACGTGCAAGGGGGCTGCGCGCCGGATCTCTTTCCATCCACTCTTGGTGAGGACGATCACAGCGCCGCGCGCGTCCGACGGGTCGTCGTCACGAGTGACGAGACCGCGCTTCTGCATACGGGTGAGGTGGTGGGACAACCTGCTACTCGACCACAGCATTTCCGCCGCGAGATCGTTCAGGCGCAGGCGGTGGCCCTCGGTTTCAGACAGGTTCGACAGCACGTCGTAGTCGGCGTTGGATAGCCCCGCGTCTCGAGCCAGGTCGCGGCTGATCTGAAGGTCCAGGCGCGCGCGCATCCGCCGGTATCCTCTCCAAGCTCCCGTCTCCGCCTCGTCCAGCCATCGCGGTTCGCTCATGAGTCCATCGTACCTGCTACTTGACACGTCATGCATTCCCCCGTAGTGTCGGTGACATGTCACAGGTCGGATGGATCGTGCTACCTAGGGCAAGGCGCTGAATTGCGCCCGACCTCTCGGCGCGCACGAGGTGATACCTGCGGTCAAAGAGGCCGCGGGAACCGCCGGCGTCCAAACATCCGGATCGCGCCGACCGCAAGGAGCTTTGCGGACCGCTTCAAGTCGATTGGGTCGAGGCAGCGAGGAGGTGACACTTGTGGAGTTTGTGATCGTTCTGGTAGTTCTGCTGGTACTTGATCTCGCCGTGGCCGCTTTTGGCGCAGATAGCCGGGACGGCAATGACTGGGTAAATC
>JACDBF010000087.1 GCA_013695055.1 Actinomycetota bacterium | reverse complement strand
TGAGCACCTCCACCCCTTGTCGCCGAGAACATCTCGTCGCGATTCGGATCGAAGACTGCTCCGGCCACCCATCCCTCGTCGTCCTCGACCGCGACGCTCACGCACCACTGTGGAATGCCGAAGAGATAGTTAACGGTTCCATCCAGGGGATCGATGACCCATCGGAGGCCAGAGAACGATTCACGTCCACCTCCTTCTTCCGACAGCACGCCGTCATCGGGCCGGGAGCGCGCGATGAGATCGATCAGTAGGGTCTCTGAGTCCCGATCGGCGTCGCTCACCAAGTCGGTGGGTGTGGACTTGGTCGACACTCCCTCCGCCGGGCCCCCGAAACGCTCCAGGAGCAGACCACCTGCCGCACGCGCGCCGGCTGTGGCGGTATCCAACAGCGAGCGCTGATCCACCAAGGTCGCCCCTTTGACTGATCGTCGGATGCTTGAGGGCTGCCAGGATAGCGACATGCCCGCTATGCATGTCCGCTCTGTGTGCCTTCGCTGGTCGCGCTTGCTGGTCGGCTTGGCGCTATTTGCGGTGGGAACCTTCATGACGCTCCGGGCCCGGCTCGGCATCCCTCCATGGGATGTCCTGCACGATGGTCTTCGTCGCCACACGCCGCTGACCTTCGGGCTCGCCACGATCGCGGTGGGAGTCGCGCTGGTCGCCGCCTCCCTCGCCGCCGGCCTCAAGCCCGGGCCGGGAACTCTCGCCAACATGGTGTTGATCGGCGTGCTCGTCGACCTCCTCTTGTCCACCGGAGTGGGAGACGCCGCCGGCAGCTCGTCACTTGCCGTGCGCCTGGCTCTCTGCGTGGGTGGAATCGCGGTGATCGGGTTGGGCTCCGCTCTTTACATCGGCGCCGGCCTGGGTGCGGGGCCGCGTGATGGTCTCATGGTGATCATCGCGACGCGCGCGCACCTGCGAATCGGAATCGCTCGCGCCCTGATCGAGGGAAGCGCCCTGTTGGCGGGGATTCTAATGGGAGGCGCAGTAGGCGTTGGAACAGCCTTGTTCGCACTGGGAATCGGACCGTCGGTCGACCTTTGGTTTCGCGTCTTTCGCATGGGCCCTTCGGGCCAGAAGATCTCCTCGAACACACCCTAGCGTCCGTCGCGCAAATCACGCGGGCAGCGCTAGCTACAATCGGACAAGTCTTCCTCGACGGCTTGCCATGCTTTGCGTGCAGCGATGAGCACCGCATCCCACACCGGCGAGAACGGCGGCGCATAGGAAAGATCGATGTTCAAGAGCTCGTCGACGGTCATCTCGTTCCAGAGCGCGGTAGCCAGCACGTCGATTCGCTTTGCGGCGCCCTCACGGCCCACGATCTGCGCCCCCAAGAGCTTGCCGGAACGTTTCTCAACGATCAGCTTGGTCTTGATGGCAGAGGTTCCCGGGTAGTAGCCCGCGCGCGTCGTCGAGTCGACGGTCACGCTCAGACTCTCGAACCCGGCTTCGGCCGCCTCCAGCTCCTTCAAGCCCGTGCGCCCCATCTCCGTGGCGCACACCTTGGAGACGGCCGTGCCGAGGACTCCCGGGAAGGTCGCGTAGCCACCTCCGATATTGATGCCTGCGACGCGTCCTTCCTTGTTGGCATGGGTGCCCAGCGCAACCGTCACGTGCTTGCGTGCGACACGGTGATACTTCTCGGCGCAGTCTCCCGCCGCCCACACTCCGTCCGCCGAAGCGCGCATGCGCCGGTCGACGGCGATGCCGCCCGATGGACCGATCGTCAGACCGGCTTTTCGGGCCAGCTCAACATTGGGGCGCACGCCGAGTCCGAGAACGACGATATCCGCGGGGAGAGTGCGCACCTGCGTGACCACCGCCGACACATGCCCCTTTGCGGTCTCGAAGCTCTCAACCGCTTCGTCGGTGAGGATCTCTATGCCCATCTCCGTCATGGCCCCGGCGACGAGGGCCCCCATGTCGGGATCGAGGGTGGACATCGGTTGAGCGGCAAGCTCGACTACCGTGACGTCGAGCCCGCGCATCTTCAGGGCCTCGGCCATCTCGAGCCCGATGTAGCCTCCCCCGACCACCACCGCGTTCTTTGCCTCTGATGCGTCCAGAGCCTCGAAGATCGCTCGGCCGTCGTCGAGCACCTGCACGCCGAAGATTCCCTCGGCATCGGAACCGGGAAGGCGGGGGCGCACCGGAGTAGCGCCGGTCGCGAGCATTAGCTGATCGAAGCTCTCCCGTCTTACGGTGCCGCTTTCGAGATCGATGACTTCGATCGCGCGTTTATCGAGGTCGATATCAGTCACCTCGTGGCGGGTACGTGCCTCGATCGACTGTCTGTCCCGGAACTCTTCTGGCGCACGCGCAATCAGGTCGTCCAGGCTCTTCACCACCCCGCCTACGAAGTAAGGGATGCCACACGCGGAGTAGGAGGTGTAGCGGCCCCGCTCGAAAGCCGCTATCTGCAGCTCATCGGCCGGCCGGCGGCGGCGGGCCTGCGACGCCGCGCTCATCCCGGCCGCGTCGCCGCCGATCACCACCAATCTCTCCATGAATTCCCTTCTTCGCGCTTGTTGAAGTGGGAAAACTACCCCGCCCGGATGTCTACCCCATCGTCGTTCGTTGACGAGGCGAACTGTGTTCCGTAGAGGCTTGCGTACAAACCATCCTTGGACAGCAGCTCGTCGTGCGTGCCCCTTTCCACGATGCGGCCGGAATCGAGAACAAGAATTTGATCTGCAGCGCGCACAGTGGATAAGCGGTGAGCGATCACTATGGATGTGCGGTCTTCCAACGCAGTGGCCAGAGCACGCTGGATATGGAGCTCGTTGTCCGAATCGAGATGTGCGGTCGCTTCATCCAGCATGATGATCGCCGGAGACTTCAAGAGAACTCGCGCGATTGCAAGGCGCTGCTTCTCGCCACCCGACATCCTGTAGCCGCGCTCCCCGACGAGAGTGTCGTACCCATCGGGCAACGTTGCGATGATGTCGTGTATGCGCGCCGCCCGGCATACCTCCACCAGCTCTTCGTCCGTGGCTCCGGGCCGGACGTACCGCAAGTTAGCGGCGATCGTGTCGTGGAAGAGATGTGCATCTTGACTCACGATCCCCATCGCATTCGACAGCGATTGCAGCGTGACATCGCGCACATCCTCACCGTCAATCTCGATGCTTCCGTAGGCCACGTCGTAGAGGCGCGCGATTACCGACGATAGCGTTGTCTTACCGGCCCCCGAAGGTCCTACGAGTGCAGTCATCGTGCCCGGAGCCGCCTCGAAGGACACGCCCTTCAGGACCCACTCGGAGCTTGCCGACGGCGTCGCGACCTCGCTCTCGGATTCGAGCGAGGGGATCGACGCTTCCTGGGGCGACGGGTAGCGGAACCAGACATCTTTCACCCTCACCTGCCCCCTGGGCTCCTTCAACGCTCTCGCTCCCGGCTTGTCGTCGATGGCGAGAGGCGCGTCGAGCACCTCGAAGCATCTTTCGAAGGACACGATCGCGCTCAGAAGATCGACGCGTGTGCTTGTCAGGTCACCGATCGGCCCGTACAGTCTCTGCAGCAGCGCGACCAGCGCGACGAGCGTCCCGGGAGTAAGGCTGCCTTGGATGGCAGCTCTGCTGCCGAAGAAGTACACCCCCGCGGTCCCGAGAGCGGTGATGGCAGTTAGGCTGAGTCCGAACGAGCGCGCCACCATCGAGCGGCGCACACCCGCATCGCGCACCTCTTGCGCTCTCAATCGGAACTGCCCGGCCTCATCATTGGGGCGGCCAAAAAGCTTGACCAGCAAGGCCCCGGCGACGTTGAAGCGCTCGGTCATAATGGCATTCATGCGCGCGTTCATCTCCATCTGATGACGAGCGATCTTTTGGACGATGCGACCGACGCGCCCAGAGATCAACAAATAGGCGGGGACGAGAATGAGCGTTAACAACGTAATGCGCCAGCTGAGCTCCACAACCATGACCACCAGCGTCGCGATCACCGCGAGCATGCTCGATACCGTCGTGCCGAGCGTAGAAGTCACGGCTTGTTGAGCGCCGACGACGTCGTTGTTGAGCCGGCTGATCAGCGCGCCCGTCTGAGTACGAGTGAAGAAGGCGATCGGCATTCTCTGCACGTGGTCATAGAGGGCTGAGCGCAGGTCGTAGATCAACCCTTCGCCTACGCTCACCGCGACCATGCTGCCCATGAACGAGAGTCCGGTGCCGCCCAGAGAGAGCGCGAGGGCCAGCGCGGAGAGAAATGCAACCGACCCGTAATCGCCCGAGGGAATCGCCTTGTCGATGAGCTCACGAAAGACGAGCGGGGGCAGCACGGCCAAAACCGAAGCCGCGGCGATGATGACTAGGTAGGCGTACACGCGCTTGTGATAGCGATGTACGAACTTCCAGACGCGCAGTATCACGGCACGATTGAGCTTGGCGCCTTGCAACTTCTCTAGGTCGATACCTCGCCGCACACACGTCGCTTTCTTTCGAAGGTCGGAGGCTCAAACCCCCAGGGCCGCCAGACCATTCCGGATCTGGCGGCCCCGCCGGGCTCAGCTCTCGCAGCTCACCTTCGCCTCGGCGGCGCAGACATCGGTCCCCTCGCCACCGTCCGCGTTGTCGATGCCGCCCTCGCCGTCGAGTGTGTCGTCGCCGGCTCGACCGGCTAAGAAGTCGCCGGATTCACCGCCCAGGAGGGCGTTGGCGTTGAGATCCCCCCTCAGGACATCGGCGAAGGCAGAGCCCTGCAAACCCTCGATGCCCACGAGGATGTTTCCCTCACCGTTGGCGAAGCCCTCTTCGAGATCAGCCGTGATCGGTTTGGGGGCGTTCACGTAGGAGGCGATGTCGGTGCCCGTGCCACCGTCCAGCGCGTCGACCTTGAGTCCCCCCTCCAGCACGTCGGCGCCGTCCAGGCCGCTCAGCTTGTCGATACCGTCGAACCCGATCAAACGGTTCGCGTTGACGTCACCGGACAGCTCGTCGGCGAAGACCGTGCCCGAGACGTTCTCCACCTCGGAGAGCTCGTCGGCTCCCTGGCCCACAGAAGTGCCGGCAGAAAGACTCACAGTCACCGCCTGCTTCGCCCGGATGAAGTCGACGAGGTCGGCGCCGGGCCCGCCGGCAAAGTCGTCATCGCCTTCAGACCCGATCATGTAGTCGTCCCCGTCTCCGCCCCCGAGCGTGTCGTCGCCCGGTCCCGAGGCCAATAGATCGGCCTCGCTTCCTCCAGTCACGGAGTCATTGCCGGCATTGCCCTTGACGAAGTCCTCCGCGCCGGCTCCGACGAGGGCATCGTCGCCGAGCCTGCCCTCTAGGTCGTTGATCTGCCCGTCGCCGATGAGCGTGTCACCGAAGATGGACCCTTCCAGGTTCTCGACGCCGATGATGGTGTCAGAACCCTGGCCGGTAGCCGCGGC
>JACDBF010000073.1 GCA_013695055.1 Actinomycetota bacterium | reverse complement strand
CTTTGGCGCGCCGAGTGGGGAAGCCCGCCGGCTCATTCAAACGAACTACGAACGCCACGAGGGCGAGGATGCCGATGATGACTAGAGGGGGCTTCGAGAACCCCCAGCGCATGTTTCTGAAGTGCGTTCGTCGGCCTTCTAGCAGTCTGTACGCTTCCGAGGCTTTTGAGAAATCAGGAGGATTGAGATGAGTAACCCCCCAAAACCAGCCCACCATCGCCGAAATCGCAACCCTCTTAAAGGCGGGGGCTGGGTCCAACTCCCAGAGGGCCGTAAGGGTCCAGCCCCGTCCTGCGCCGGTTACGGCCTGAATCGATCATCTCAGTCGTGGTGGCGGTCAATCTGGCGGTCACCGATGGCCAGTCAGTGGGTTGACGGCGACGTGCCGGCCCTGCTCGAGCTCGCCGTCCTCAGACAGCGTCTACTCGACGGCAAGATTTCAGTGGCACCGGAAGTCAGGCTCCGAACTAACGAGTTCGGGCTTTCTCCCGCCGGCAGACAATCCCGGCGTTGGATGATTACTGAGAAAGATCAGGAGCGAGCCGAATACAAGAAGCCTGGGACGGTGACCAAGCTCCGAAGTGGCGGTCGACCATGACTAACAACTTCGAGGAGCAGAAGTCGGCCCAGCAAGAGGCCTTGCAGCTCGCACACGCGCGCATGGCCCTCGTCTTGGCAATTCGGAAGCCTTGTCCTCTCAGGACCTGCTCGACGAGCTGCCAGTCGTTCCCTCCGCAGTTGAGGAACTTGCCATCCGATGGAGCTCGACCCCAGTTCGGTCGTCATTGGCGCATCCTTTTAGTCGTCCGAATCAGTAGAACCGGCGAGGTCCGTCGCGATCAAACTGAACTGGTCGAGGGCGGCTTGCAGGTCCTCCACAATCTCGGCTGCAAGGACTGCTGGGTCTGGGAGATTCTCAGAATCCTCAAGACTCTCGTCGCGCAGCCAGAAGATGTCGAGGCTCGTCTTGTCTCGGTGGATGAGGTCTTCGTACGCGAAAGGCCTGAACCGGTCGGTCTCGGTTCGGTCATGCCGATTCTCTGGGTTGTAGCAGGAGATGAAATCGTCCAGGTCTGAGCGCCCGAGCGGGTTTGTCTTGAGGGTGAAATGCCTGTTGGTGCGCAGGTCGTAGATCCACAACGTCTTGGTCCACGGAGTTTCGCTCGCTTCTTTCCTGTCGAAGAACAAGACATTGGCTTTGACGCCCTGGGCGTAGAAGACCCCTGTCGGTAGCCGCAACAACGTGTGGATGCCACACTCCCTCAGCAATCTCTTCCGAATCGCCTCGCCCGCTCCGCCCTCAAAGAGAACGTTGTCGGGAACGACGATTGCGGCCCGTCCGTTGATCTCCAGCAGCGTCTTCACATGCTGCACAAAGTTCAATTGTTTGTTTGATGTCGAAGCCCAGAAGTCGTCGCGTACGACCGTCAGGCTCTCTTTCTCGGTGTCGCCAGCCTCGTTCACCACCGTCACGCTCGATGCCGAACGGGGGGTTCGTCAGGACCATGTCGAAACGGTCGCCTGGATCGGCTGCGAGGCTATCAGACACGCGGATCGGGCTCTCGTCGGTCCCGATGCCATGCAGGTAGAGATTCATTGCGCAGAGACGCGCTGTGTTGTCGACGATTTCCCATCCATGGAGCGCACCATGCTTCAGATGTATTTTCTGGCTCTTGTCGAGTTTGTAGCTGGACGAGATGAAGTCGTGCGCAGCGAGCAAGAAGCCTCCCGTACCGCACGCTGGGTCACAGATTGTCTCTCCGGGCCCAGGGCGCATCACATCGACGGTCGCCCGGATTAGGGAGCGCGGTGTGAAGTATTGGCCGGCACCCGTCTTCGTGTCCTCTGCGTTCTTCTCGAGGAGACCCTCGTAGGCATCCCCTTTCACATCGGCGTCGAGCATCGTCCATTGTTCTCGATCAATCAGGTCGGCGACGAGCCGACGGAGCTTCGCCGGGTCCTGGATCTTGTTCTGAGCCTTGCGGAATATGACCCCGAGGAGGGCCTTCGACTTCCCCAGTTCTTCAAGGATGTGACGGTAATGGACCTCGAGCTCGTCGCCGTCACGCTTGATCAGTGAGGGCCAATCGAAACCGTCAGGAATGTCGGACTCCCGATTCAAGGGCGGCTTCGTCTGCTCATCCGCCATCTTGAGAAAGAGGAGATAGGTGAGTTGCTCGACGTAGTCGCCATAGGACAACCCGTCATCTCTGAGGATGTTGCAGTAGTTCCATAGCTTCTGAACGATCTGCTGACTGTTGTTTCCGCTCATGTGACCCTCGGAGCGACCAGTTCGCCTGAGAATGCCTGCCGCAGAAGTCGGTTCCCCGTTAGCCCGAGCCCCAGCTACACTGGCGCAGCACGCTGCGGTGTTATCTCACACGAGTGTGATTTAATAACTGTGTTCAATCAGAGGGTCCGACCTGATGCTGGCCCGCATTGCACCCGTAGAGGATTGGACGCCACCCCCGGCTAAACAACCAGCTCCGACAGATCCTTGGCTCTCTCCAGGTACGACCGATCGAAATTCGAGGCCACGGTAAACGTCTTGGGGGTCTGATGCGTCTTAGAGGTAATTTGGGGAGACGCTGTATGTGGTGAGCGAGGGTGGAAGCGCGCATCTGCTCGACATTCCTACCCGCAGCCTGACCCGTACCGTGGATCTAGGGATTCCACAGGACCAGACAGTGGGGACTAATGAGGTTGTCCTGGCCCCCGATGGAAAGCGTATGTATGTCGGTTTGGAGAATGTCAGCGACTTCCAGGAGGTCGTGGAAGCGAGGTGCGTGTTTACGATACGGAGACCTGGAAGCTGTTGGGACAGATTCACTCCTCGGACCCAATCTGGAGCATGGCGGTTAGTCCCACAGGATTGCGCTTGTACGGCCTAAGCTGGGATGGAGAATCAGTGCTCGTCTTTGACACTTCGAGTCTTTCTGAAGTGGGCAGATTAGAACAAAAAGGCATCAAGCCGGCTTTGGCTGATATCGCCGACTAGAAGGGCACTCCACAACTGCATGGAAGAAAATCGGCGGCTAGAGGCGAAGCGTCACGAGGCCGAGGGCGAGCAGGGGGAGCGCGGCGCTCATGGCCTTCAGCGCCCTTTCGGGAGCGGACCGGAGGTAGGCGCCGTCTATCGGAAAGGCGCTTCCATCTGCAAGCTCGATGGATCCCCGCACGCGCACGGCCCGACGGCGCAGAGCCCGCGCCGGAGTTGACAGCGCTCTTTGGGCGAGTGATAGCGCAAAGCACGCGCCGGTCACCAGCAGGCCGGGGACTGTGAAGCTCAGCGTGTTGGCCCAGCTCGCGGTCAGTGCCGGGAAAGCTCCCCATGCGAAGGCAAACCAGAGGTCGGAGTGGAAGCGGCCTCCGAACAGCTCGAGGTTGTACGCCACGACGATGAAGCCGCCGAAGAAGACGAACCACAGCACGGCCCATGACGTACGAACGGCTTCGATGCAGCCGATCGTCACGGCTCCGCCGATGGACAGCACTGCCGCGGCGGCAAGGACCTTCGACGGTATCGAAGTCCCGAGGGGGCGTCCGTGCAGCTCGTCGAGCACATGGGCTCCGATCCCGACCGCCAGGAAGAACGCGACCAGCAGCGTCACGAGGAGATCGCCGTGGGCGCGCGGAGCGGACGCCCACCCGAAGCAGACGTAGGAGAGATGCCACACCGTGTAGGGCGGGTGAAGGATCGTGACGTAGTCACGCCATCGACCCGAGCGGGGCGCGTAGAAGGCAACCCCCGGACGATCGGAGCGCTCGGAGTCAGGTGCCACGCCCGCCCGCCTCGGAGATGATCGGCTCAGCCGATCTCATCGCGCGTTCACCTTCGTGCCCCAGGTTACGACGCCGGCGCCGAACGTGAGCCGGCGCATGCGAACGTCCTGCATGCCGGCGCCACTCCAGAGGTGCTCCAGTACCGGGGGAGGGAAGCTCTCGTTGAAGGACATGATGCTGGGACCGAGAAAGCGGCCCACCTCCTTCCATCCCGGCGAGATTACACTCGACGCGAGGGGCAGCAGATGCATTGCATAGATGCTCCAGCCTGCGCGCGCCACGCCATTGGTTGGGATCCCGAACTCCACCGACGCCATGGCCCCACCGGGACGAAGCACTCGGACGAGCTCGTCGAGCGTCGCTGCCGCGTCGTTCACGTAGCGCAGCAGATAGGTGAAGACGATGCCGTCGAAGGACGCATCGGGGAACGGGAGCTGCTCGGCCCTTCCGGACACGAGCGCGATGTTCGATCCTCGGGCCCGGTCCAGCATGGCGAAGGTCAGATCGAGCCCGATCACCCGAGCCCCGCGGCGAGAAACGAGATCGCGCGCCACGAGACCCGTGCCAGTCGCCACGTCCAACACGAGCGCGTCGTCGGTCACTTGGAGCCGGTCCACGGCACAGCGGCGCCAGCGACCGTATTGCCCGAGGCTCAACAGCTGCGCCGGCCAGTCGTAGGTGTCCGAGATGCCCTCGAACATCCGGCGAGCTAGGAGATTGCGGTCCGTGGTCATGCGGCGCCACCGAGGGTTCGCTGGAGGAGATGCTCCGAGCAAAGCATGCTTACCACGCGTCGTGGCCGATGGACAGTTTCTCCAATCTGCCTTAGGCAGTGAC